>NZ_JBCEWQ010000028.1:0-70956 GCF_038448545.1 Streptomyces sp. CLV115 | reverse complement strand
ACCGAGGAGTTCGGTCGGGGCCGGCACCGGTTTCCGCGTCGGCACTTGCGTCGTTTCGCGGTTCCGAGCCGGTCGGAGTACGTCACGGGGTGGATGCGTCCTGGAACCGGCGGGAGAGGTAGTTGAACCAGGATTGCTGGAAGGTGGCCGCGAGTTGCGACTCGGGGGCGAACAGGTCGAAGGCGTGGTAGGCGCCCGGGTAGAGGTGCAGTTCGACCGGGACTCCGTGCGCGCGCAGGCGTGTGGCGTAGTCGAGGTCCTCGTCGCGGAAGCAGTCGAGTTCGCCAACCGCGATGAAGGTCGGCGGCAGTGCGCTGAGATCCTCCGCGCGGGAGGGCGCCGAGTACGGGGAGACGTCGTCGGTTCCGGCGCGGTCCCCCAGGACCGCCTGCCAGGCCAGGATGTTCGTGGAGCGGTCCCATATGCCGATGTCGGTGATTTCGTGGCTTGACGCCGTCTGGTTGCGGTCGTCGAGCATGGGGTACGTCAGCGACTGGAACAGAGGTGCCGCGCCGCCGCGGTCCCGGACCAGCAGTGCGGTGGCCGCGGCGATGCCTCCGCCGCCACTCTGGCCCGCGATGCCGATTCGGGCGCCGTCCAGGTCCAGGGTGTCCGCGTGGCGGCTGAGCCACTGGTAGGCGGTGAAACCGTCCTCGGCGGCGCCGGGTGAGGGTGTTTCCGGGGCGAGCCGGTAGTCGACCGCGGCGACGGCGCAGCCGAGCCGCGAGCACAACCGCTTGAGCCAGGGGTCGTCCTGGGCCGCGAAGCCGAGCACCTGGCCGCCGCCGTGGAACCAGAGCATCACCGGCAGCGGTCCCTGCGCGGTCGTGGGCCGCAGCAGGCGAACCAGCACGTCGGGGCCGGACGCCCGGCTGACGCGGTGCTCCTGCGTAATGACCGACGGGGCGTCGGGCTCGCTCTCGGCCATCGACTCGGCCTGCGCGCGGAACGCCGCGCGCGTCGCGGGGATGTCGGTGAGGTCGAACGCGCCGTTGGGCGTTATGGGGACGCCGTCGAGTGCCTGGTTCAGTTCCCGGTCCATCAGCAGACGGGAAACGGGCATGGTCGTGCCTGCTTTCTTTCCTTGAGGGGCGCCGCTCCGGGCGGCGCCGGACGGGCGGCTCAGGCCTGGAACTCGTCGATGACGACCACGCCGGTCGGCCCGTACGTCTCCAGGGACTCCAGCACCCCGCTCGCCTCGTGGAGGCCGACTGTGCGGGTCACGATCCGGCCGGGGTTGAGGCGACCAGCGGCGATCATGTTCAACATCGTGCCGAACCGCTGGCCCTGCATGCCGAAGGCGCTCAGAATCTCCAGCTCCTTGACCATCATGACGTCGATCGGCAGCGCGACGTCCCCCTTCTCCGCGGCGGTGGTGTGCCCGAGCTGGAGGTGGCGGCCTCGCGTGCGCAGGGACAGGACGGAGTTGCGGCAGGCCTCGGCGATCCCCACGGAGTCGACCGACACGTGCGCTCCGCCCATGGTGAGGGTCTTCACCGCCTCCGTGGGCTCGTCCTTCGCCGCGTTGATGGTGTGGACCGCGCCCAGGGCCCGCGCGGCCTCAAGCTTCTCGTCGGTGATGTCGATCGCGATGACGTTGGCCCCCGTCGCCGCGGCGACCTCCACCGTCGACAGGCCCATGCCGCCGCCGGCGCCGTACACCGCGACCCATTCACCGCCGCGGACCCGCGCCTGGTCGACGACGCCGTGGAAGGCTGTCATGTAGCGGCAGGCGAGAGCGGCGACGTCCACGAAGCCGACGGACTCCGGCACGCGGACAAGGTTGACATCGGCGAAGCGGACCATGACGTACTCCGCGAAGGCGCCCCAGTAGGACACCCCGGGCACGAGCGAGTCCACGTGCTCGCACACCTGCTGATTGCCGCTGCGGCACATCTCGCACGACCCCTCGCCGGGGTTCATCGGGAAGATGACACGGTCGCCTTCCTTCCACCCCCGCACGTCCCGGCCGACCTCCACGACGGTGCCGGCGAACTCGTGGCCGAGAACGAAGGGGGGCTCGACGCTCGGTCCCCCCGTCCAGAAGTTCCCTGCCCACAGGGCCCAGTCGGTGCGGCAGATCCCGTTGGCGCCGACGCGCAGGATCGCGCCGTCCGGCGGGCATTCGGGGTCAGGCACGTCACGGATGACGAGCGGCTTGTTGAGTTCTTCGATGACTGCGGCGCGCATGGGCGCGACCTCCTTGTGGCTCGTGATGCGGCGAGGACATTCAAAGTCCACCGGTTTAAGCGGTGGACTTTGAAGCTAAGGGGTTGCCCGGCGTCATGTCAACCACATAAAGTGGTGGACATGAATGACAAGGACGGTCGACGCGGAGGGCGCCAGCGCGCCAAGGCCGACTTCCGCTTCGACGACGCGCGCCTGTGCTTCGCCTTGGCCGGCACCCTGGCGGATCGCGGCATGGACACGCCTTTCGAACGGCTGGCCCGGCCGGACGACCTGGACCGCTGGAGCGTGGAGAGCGGCTGCACCACAGTGGCGCCGGTCTGCACCGAAGCCGACCTGGACCACGCCAGACGACTACGCGAGGCGATCCAGCGGACGGGCCAGGCTCTGGCGGACGAAGCCCCACCCGCCGGCGAGGACATCGCGCTCATCAACAGCGCGGCCGCCGAGCCCACCTCCGTACCCGAACTCTCGGCCGACGCGGCCTCCGTGCGCCGGCACGGGGACGGGGTCGCGGCGGTGCTCTCCATGGTCGCGCGGGATCTGATCGAGCTCTGCGGCTCGGAACACCGCACACGCGTCCGCATCTGCGGAAACCCCGCGTGTGGCACACCGTTCGTCGACACCTCCCGAGCGGGCGCCCGCCGCTGGTGTTCGATGAAGACCTGCGGCGCCCTCGCCAAGAAGCGCACCTATCGGGCCAGGTCGCAAAACGGGTCCTGACCCCCGGGCCTTGGAAGCCGGAGAGACTTGGACCTTGAAGGTCCGGAAGAACGGATGGCCATTCTCGGGCGACTTCCCGATGCCGACCGCGCCGCCCGATCACCACTTGACGTGCGCAGACCACGGCAGAAGGCTCTGTCGTTATTTTGGGGGCAGTTGGGCATCGGCCTTGTGTGATGGGTGGGGTTCGCGTCGCGGACGTTCTGTTGCCAGGTGTCGAGGTTCAGGCCGAGAAGTGGCACTCACGGATACAGAGGTTCGGCCGGCTGTGCGGTCGGGCCGCATGTCCCGACTGCGGACGAAGACCCTCAAAAATGCACTGCTACTACCCGCGGGCTCTCGCGGATCGTCCGGTCGCAGGCAGGCGTGCACGACTCCCGCCGACTCATGTGCGGGAACGATCAATGCGACCGAACGATCAATGTGACCGGCGGAGACTTCCGTCCCACCAGGACACCCTTCCTTGGATCTGCAAGTCCTCCGGTGTGATGACCGTGTACGGCACCTGCAGCACACTGTTCTCGGTCTCGCGCAGCCACCGCCCGGCAGCCTCGATCCCTCGCCGCCAGTACGCCCCTTCCGGAACGATCATCCGCAAGCGCACAAACCGTGTCGGTACCGCCGGGTCTCGGCCTGGGGCCTGGCTGGGCTGCAGCGGGCGTTCCGGCCGGACCTTGTGCTGTGTTGCGCTGGGGCAAGATGTGTCGATGGAAACAGGTGAGCGGCTGCGCCGAACCCGGTCCTATTACTGGGGCTGCATCTACGCCAGTGACGAAGAGGAGGGAGACTTCGATGACTTGGACGGTCCGGGCCCGATATGGACCTCGCATTGCTGGGTGACCATTCGAGTCCGGCACGCACGTCTGGTTGCCGAGGACGAAGCGGACGTTGACCTGGTGGTGGAAGTCCGTCAGACGGCGGCAGCAGACTTCGCTTATCAGGCAACGATCGACCTCCCGTCCGGGGTGCTGTCCGTCGGAGACGCTGACAGTGACGACACACTCCGACTCGCGCCAGGCACATGGCTCATGCAAGTAGACCTTGACTCGCCGGACGACGCCACCAATGTACGGATCGTCCTGTCTCCGGCACGCCCATCCAACCAAGAGGAGTAGGAAGCCGTTGTCTTTCCGGTCATGGCCGTTGAGTTTCCGCTGGTCAGGGATGGATCCTGCGTCGGTGTGGAAGCGTCGAGGTGTCCTGCTTCTTGATCGATGAGGGTTACTGATGACGTCGGTGCTGGGTCTGCTGGAGGCGAAGGAGTCTGCCGCGCGGGAGGCTGTCGAGCGGGCGCGAGAGGAAGCCGCAAGGATCGCGGCCGTGCTCGAAGAGGCCGAGCGAGTCGTCGAACGCCTGGTCATCGCCCGGGAAGCGGTGGTGGAGGTGCTGGCCGAGCCGGCCGGCCGGGGCATGGATGTGGTGGAGGAGAACGCGGTGGCCGCCGCGGTGACGGGATCACCGGTCCCCTGCCAGAGCGGTCGGCTGGCCAGGACTGTCCTCGCGCCGGACTACCAGCGGATCATCTCGGTGCTGGAGACCGAGGCCGGGGCGGGCCGGGACAGAGTGCGGGCCAAGGAACTCGCGGTCGCCCTGGGGCTGGCAGCGGTGCCTGCGAAGATCGAACGAGTGCGTTCGCGGGCGAAACGCCTGGCCGAGCGCGGGTGGATCATCGGGCATCAGTCCGGGGAATTCAGCATCGTGACGCCGTGACGATGCGGTTCAGGCCGCCAGGGACACCGTCGTCGGAGCCGGGTGGGTGCGGCGGGCGAGGCGGCGGCTCATCAGCATGGTCATCGACCACGAGATCATGGACTCGCTGGTGGCGGGCAGCGTCTCGTAGTCGCGGGCCGGCCGGCGTGAGCGCATCAGCCAGCTCAGCGTCCTCTCGACCACCCACCGCCTCGGCAGCACCACGAAACGCGGCTCGTCACTGCGCTTGACGATCTTGAGAACGAGGTGGAGTTTCTCCCTGGCCCAGTCGACGAGCATGCCGGTGTAGCCGCCGTCCGCCCAGATCAGACGGAGCGAGGGGTGCGAGGCCCGGGCCCGTTCCAGGAGAGGTGTCGCGGCCTCGCGGTCGCCCACGTTCGCGGCGGTGACCGCGACCACCAGCAGCAGGCCGAGACAGTCCGTGATCACGTGCCGTTTGCGGCCCGGCACCTGCGGCAACAGAGTCTCCTGGGTAGATCGGCAGGCTTCAACACCCCGAACTACCAAGAGGCCCTGTCCTCATGCACCGACCACCCCGAGATCGCCCGAACCAGAAACCCGTTCGACCCGCATGTTCCAAGATCGTTTGAGATGCGGGCTTCTGACGGGGGCTCCAAACCGCCACATGCTGCGGCGGCTGAATGCTGACCGTGATGAGCAATGTGGAAAGGAGCGGCAGCTATGCGCGCAGGGCACGTACCTTGCCATCGTTGCTGCCGAGGTAGAGCACACGGCCCACCACGACGGGCGGCGTGAGAACGTCGCTAAACGACGCGTTGAACTTCCAGCGCAGGTGGCCGCTGGCGGCGTCAACGGCATACACGTTGTATTCCCAGTCGTCGGTGCCGAGGTACACGACTCCGGACGCCACGGCGGGCGTGGCCATGATGCCGCCCTTGGTGACGGATGTCTTCCATCGCTCCTTGCCGTTGGCGGCATGGACGGCATGAAGGTGGTCATCCTCGCCCGAGAAGTAGACGTAGCCGCCGGAGACTGCCGGACTCCACGGCTGCAGCCTGCCCACGGCGAGCGTCCACCGTGGACGGCCGTTCTCCGCAGCCAGGGCGAACAGCTTGTGGCCGGTGGATGCGAACACCGTCCCGTCCGACACGGCTGGAGAGGCGAACAAACTTTCGCCTGCATTGAACTTCCACCGCTGATGGCCGTTCCGGATGTTCAACGCGTACAGGTAGCCCGAACTGGTCCCCACGTACACGGTGTCGCCCGAGACGGCCGGGGTGAGAGTGTAGATCTCCGCGTTGTGCTCGGCCCAAAACTCCCAGCGCTTCTTGCCGTTGGAGGCGTGCAACGCGGACAGGACGGACGAGCCGTCGCCATGCGCGAACACCGTGTCGCCGGAGACGACCGGTGACACGGCCCGCCCGACGAGGTCGCTGGTCCACCGGCGCTTGCCGCTGTCCGCTTCTATCGCATAGAGCTTCTGGTCGGTGGATCCGACGTGGACGAGTCCGTTGGCGACCGCCGGTGTCGCCTGCTGGGGGCCTACGTTCCGTTCCGCCCCGGAGATTCCGATGCGGCACGCCCACCGCTTCCTGCCGGCAGCAGTGTCCAGCGCGGTCAGGTAGCCGTCGAAATCGTTGACGTAAACCGTGCCTCCCGCCACCGCCAGTCCCAACGGAACCGCGCCGTTGGTGCCCGCCGCCCAGATCTGCCGGTCGGGGGCGGTGGGCTTGCCACGGTTGAGTGAACCACTGCTGAACAGCGCCCATCCGCCGATGCCCAGTCCCGCGGCGGCGCCGGCTCCAGCCAGAACCGACAGAGTCTTCCTGCGGGAGGGCCCAGGCTGTGGCCCGCCCGCGAGCAGGCTCCCGGACCCGGACCCGGCTGCCGGTTCGGCCTGGGCCGGAGTCACTGCCTGGCTGCTTGCCGTCCAGCGCGGCGCCGTGTGCGTGACCGCATCGTGTACTGACGGAGGTGGAACTGCATCCGGCGTCACGACCGTCGGCACGGGCTGAGGCGTGCCGCTGCCGCTCACCCCCGCCACGAACGCCCGCCAGTCCGCGAGCCCTCCCGCCCGCTCGGCCATCGCAGCAAGTTCGTCCAGCAACGCGCCCACTGTGGGCCGCTGTTGCGGATCTTTTGCCAGGCACCGGGCGACGACGTCCCGTAGCTCGGAAGGCACCGACGACACGTCCGGTTCCTCGTAGACGGACCGGAACATCACCTCCGGCGCGGAGCCGGTCCCGAACGGTGCGTTCCCACCGGCGGCGAGGGCCACCACCGCGCCCAGCGAGAACACGTCGCTCGCAGTCCCGACGGGCCTGCCGGTCAGTTGCTCGGGGGACATGAACCCGACTGTCCCCACCACCGCACCGGCGTTGGTCAGCGCGGTCGCCCCGCCGACCAGGGAGATACCGAAGTCGATCACGAGGGGGCCGTCCGGGCCCAGAAGTACGTTCGACGGCTTGAGGTCCCGGTGGACCACGCCCGCCCGGTGAATGGACTCCAGCGCCTCGGCCAACCCGGCGGCCAGCACCAGCAGTGGTCCCTGCGGCCATCCGCCGTGCGCCGCAACAGTGTCCGCCAGCGACGGCCCGCGGACGTACGACGTGGCCAGCCACGCCGGTGAGCCCTCTGCGTCGGCGTCGACCACGGGCGCGGTGAAGGCGCCGCTCACCGCGCGGGCCGCGGCAACTTCCCGGGCGAACCGCCGCCGGAACGACGGATCCTCCGACAGCTCCGGCCGCACCACCTTGACCGCGAACTCCCGTCCGCTGCGGGAAAGTGCGAGGTAGACGCGGCCCATCCCGCCCTCCCCCAGGCGCCCCACGATCCGGTACGACCCGACTCGCTCAGGGTCCCCCGTTTCGACGGGCCTCGACAACTCCACGCCGCGCCTCCCCATTCCGCTGATGCCGCCTGAGCGTACTCGTCTGCGTAACAGCACGCCCAGGCCGCAGCTGGTCCTGCTCTTCGCGGTCCCGGACCACATGCAGGCCGACCGGCCGCGCGGCAGACTCCTTCGCCTCCAGCAGACCCAGCACCGGCGTCATCAGCAACCCCCATCGATCAAGAAGCAGGACGCCCCCAACGCTTCACACCGACGCAGAACCCACACCCGACCAGCAGAAACTCAACGGCCATGACCGGAAAGACAACGGCTTCCAAGGGCAAAACCTGAGCTGGGCTTCTGCCCAGCTCACGACAAGAAAACGGCGGAGTCCGGATGGCGAGGTCGGCTGGTCGACGGCGGCCCAGCCGATGGTGCCGGCCGGCCCAACTGCGGTGGTGACCCGCGGTTCGGCGGCCTCGGGGCGGGCCAGGGTGTGAAGGCCCTGGTGGACGATGACGCCATCGTGGGTGATGGTGAGCCGGTCAGGGCCGGTGGCCGCCGCCGTATGGGTGGACACCGTCAGGAACGGCCGCACGGCGCCGGACGTTGGGCCTGCGTGGTGATGATGTCGAGCCTTCTAGCCATGGCCGTGCTGGTGATGGTGCCGTTCCTGCTTGCTTCGGCCCGCCACGTCGTCATCCGTACTGGCCGGCCCGATTGGTTGCGACATGCCGTCGCGGCCCGCACACCACCTCATGCTCTGGGTGTGGGGGCGCCGGTCGCCGATGAGCTGCATGCGTTCCTCAACTCGGCGAAGCGCGTGGAGATCGAACACCGGGTGGAGGAACAGGTCCTGAAGGACGACGCGCTGGACGGCGCGCCGCCCCGCATGGGGGTGGACCTGGAAGCCGGTACAGCGGTGGTCCGGCAGAAGCCGAAGTCCTGAGCGCGGACCGGGCATCGGCGGCCGATTCGCCGTCGGCCGACGGTCCGCTCCGAGGAAGATCAGTAACGGCTGTCACCGATGGCCCCAAGGCCGTCATCCCCTCCCACCACACTGCCCCATGAAGAGTCGGTCGACCTGCCCGGCGAGCCACCACCGTCACCTCTCGTGAACATCAGCCAGCCCATTGATCAATGACCGCTGTCGAAACTCGGGTTCCGGCTCAACTTCTGTGGTGACGGAGTGGCGGTCAGTAGATCCGGCTGGCGCACTCGGAGAACCAGCAGGTCAGAGAAACGGTCTGGCACGGAGGTGGGCGGGCCATGCATAGCACCACAGAAGTTGAGCCAGAACCGAAACTCGTCAACAAATGCTGCTGCTGAAAGTGAACGAAGCCAATGCCTGGGCGGCTTGTCGCTGATGGTGGATGGCCTGGGATCGAGCCTGGTTGCGGCGTCGCCAATGGGACCAATCGAGCCGGTGGGCCGTGTCGTGGACGGCCCAGCCTTCTCACCGGGCGGGGGCAGGGTCAGTCAGCGGTCGAGGTCGATCGTGAAGCGCCTGATACCCGAACCGATCGTGTCGGCGTGGACCGAACCACGAGCCCGGTCGAACACCCCGGTGCCGCCGGTGATCGCGTTGTCGAACGAAGGGGGCGGGATCGCGACGCCGCCCTCCTCGTTGAGAATGCGGAAGACCATCCCCTGCACGGTGAGCTGGCCGCCCGGGAGGCTGTAGGTCACAACACACTCCTCCGCTCCGCGGTTCTCTACCGTGGTGGTGGTGCAGAAGCCGTCGGTTTCGCCGACCACGTTTTCGTCGTTCTGGTCCTTGAGGATCGAGCGGACTACGGTCCGATCGCCCTGGGCGGCGGGGCCGTCGGGGTTGACGGGGAAGCGCGACTGCTGCGCGAGATGGCCGATGAGAGTGATGACCCGGTCTCCGCCCTTGGCGTGGTCGGAATCGGTGTCCGTCGCGGCGGCCGCGACAGGGGCGCAGGCGAGAAGGGCGACCAGCGCAGTCGCCGTGCCGAGACAGGCTGCTCTGATAGGGCGCATCGTGTTGCTCCTGAGGTTGATGTTGATGGATGGTCAGGTGCCGCATTCATAACCTCGGCGGTGCCGCCGCCCGGAACGTCCCGGCGCGACTCACCGTCAGATCCGACCAGTCGGACCAACCCGGGACGAGAGGCGGCCCGGCCGACCGCGCACTACGAAGGTCGCGATCAACAGCTGGAGTACTAGGCACTGTTTCTCGGATCATGTTCGGAGCCAGATGGCGAGGGCTGCGAGGGTGACGGTGCCGAGGTAGATGTAGGCGCGTTTCTCATAGCGGGTGGCGACGGCGCGGAAGCCTTTCAGGCGGTTGATTGCGCGTTCTACGGCGTTGCGCTTCTTGTATTGCTCGCTGTCGAAGCCGGTGGGACGGCCGCCTCGGGAACCGCGATTCTTGCGGTGCCTCTGCTGGTCGAGGCGTTCGGGGATGGTGTGCCGGATGCCGCGTCGTCGCAGGTATCGACGGTTCTTCCGAGAGGTGTAGGCCTTGTCCGCCAGGACATGGTCGGGCCGGGTCCGGGGTCGGCCGACTCCGATGCGGGACACGGATACCTGCTCCAGCACTCGCTCGAGCTGGGGGCCGTCACCGTAGTGTCCGGGTGTCAGGACGAGGGCGAGGGGCCGGCATCGCCCGTCGGCGGCAAGGTGGATCTTGGTGGTGAATCCGCCGCGGGAACGTCCCAGACACTCGCCGATCTGACCACTTCCTCCAGCCGGACCGTCAGTTTCCTCAACACCGGATCGACCTGGTTCGTCCCCCCACCGATCCCCTTTTGACGGGCCGCGACCACCGGCGCCTTGCGCGCTCCGGCGGCGTGCTGGTGGGCCCGCACAGCTGTCGAGTCCACCGAGACGTCCCAGTCGATCTGGCCCGCGGCGTCCTCGGCCGCCTGGATCCGCGACAGCAGCATCGTCCATGTTCCATCCGCTGACCAGTGGCGATGGCGTTTGTAGACGGTCTCCCACGGCCCGAACCGCTCCGGCAGATCCCGCCACTGGACACCGGTCCGCACTCGGTAGAGAACCCCGTTGATCACCCGACGGTGGTCGCTCCACCGGCCCCCGCGGGCCCCACCAGGAGGCAAGAACGACTCCAGCCGGTCCCACTCCGCATTCGTCAGATCGCCACGGCCCATACAAACAGGCTGACCCCAACACCCCACGCACGTCAGGAGATCCGAGAAACAGTGCCTAGAACACCCCTGTACGGCGTTCTTGTGATGGTGCTTTAGATCTTTGGCATGGGGTTGCTATGGCCTGGTGTTCTGTGTTTCTGGTGGGGATTTGAGGGCGTGGGGAGCGGCGGGATGTGGCCGCTCCTGGAGCCTGGCGGGAGTGCTGTGACCGGGCGTGAGAGGATCGCGTCGTGACCATCCACCTGCATGACTTCGACGGCAAGCACTCATTGACGTTGGACGCCGGTGGCCTGGCTGCGGATGCCGCAGTAGCCGCCGCCGGACACGAGCCGAACGGGTACTTCTGGGAAGGTCTCGTGCGGTTTGCCTGGCCGGACATCGCCGAGTACCTGGATTTCGACAGCGAGGCTGGCATGTTCTGCGCGGTCGGTAGTTTGAGCGACCTCGCGCGACTCAAGACGGAGTTCGAATCCGTCATCACCAACCCCGAAGCGGTCCGCGACATCATCGCCCGTGCGAAGAATTTGGGCTTCGAGTTCGACGATTAGTAGCTGTGACCTCTCGCCGGCTTGGGCGGGGTCAGGCCGCGGCCGGCAGAGGCATGCCGCCCCAGCGGAGACCTCGTTCGCTGCGGATGCGTGCCTCGTCGTCACTGCTCAGCAGACGGGGACGGCCTCCCGCCCACTGAGGGTTGAGGCATGCGAGCCCGATCTCGTTGAAGCTGTGGATCACGTCCCGGACGGTGTCCTCGTCCGCCTGGACCAACGCGCGATCACCGGGACGGTGCTACCACCGGCCGAGGCCAGCAGCATCATCGCCCGCCGGAACCGCACCGAGCTCGTACCGCCCCGCCGCACAGTCTGCTGAAGCTTCTGCCCTTCCTGCTCTCGTCGAGCATGCCGCCAGCCTCGGCATCGACATGGAGATCACCGCCCGCAAGCCTGGGAGCAGGGGCTTCACCCCGATACCGAAGCGGTGGACGGTCGAGCGAACCTACGGCTGGCTCATGCTCCACCGCCGCCTGGCCCGCGACTACGAAACCTTGCCCACCCGCTCCGAAGCCGTGATCCACATCGCCATGACCGACCTCATGGCCCGCCGCCTCACCGGTGAGAACACCATCTCCTGGCGCGACCCGAAAAAGGCCACAGAACATCCCATCTCGGGATGAGGAATTCGGATGAAAACGACCTCTGAAACGCAAAGCAAAGCAGTGGGATGCAGGATCAGAAAGCGGGATTGACGCCTGTGTGCCCCGGGTTCGCCAGGTGGGCGGCAAGCAGCCCCCCTGGCCAGCTGGAGGACGGAGCTTTCCCGGGAGAACGCAAGGCCTGCGAGACCACCACGTCACTGAGGACCGCCTCGATGTCCATCCGGGGCAAGTCTTTGAGCAGTTCGGCCATGTCTTCATCGCCGCCGGTTCCAGCCAGGTTGGTCGTACCGAAGTCGGCCATGACACCCAGCCGGACAAGCTTGGGCAGCACCCCCATACGCTCCGCGATACCTGGAGAAGTATGCAGCGCGACAGCCTCCCATACCTTCTGGACGAGCGGAGCGGGCCAGTCATGGCCGGACAGGAAGGCGTGAGCCGCGTCTGCGCCCTCCACCTCGAAGCGCTGCGACCCGTCGTACAGGTCGGCTGTTCCCGCGTCGTGGAACAAGCAAGCCACGGCCAGCGCTTCGCGTTCGAGCCCGTCGACGCCCTCTCGCCGACCCATATGATCAGCCAGCAGCCAGACCCGTACGCTGTGATTGAGGATCGCTGGCTGAAGAACCCCGCGTACATGTGCGTACGCCGAGTTGGCGATAGGTCCACCGAAAGAGAATTCCATCTGTCCTTGCCTCAGTCCGTTTCGTCGCAGTGATCGCGGTAGCTCCTGAGCTGGGGCGCCGAGCCTGTTGGGCCGCAGCGGGGTGCTGGGCAGTCACTTGGGAAGAGGCTAGGCCCTCAGACGGTCGGACCCTGCCGAAAGGCGCCCCCTCATGAACAGCACCTCGTTCAGTAGTGGGTGACGCACGTCAGGACCTGAGTCGTCCGGGTTCGGGGCTGTGTGGTCCCGTCAGCGGTTGAGGGGTCGGTGGTTTCCCCGGTGGTGGTGCGGGGGTTGAGCCGGTGGAACTCGTCGATGAGTACCAGACGCACGCTCGCACGGTTGTAGGTGTGGCAGACGGCGTCGGTGATCTGGGCCCGGGGCGCCCGGTCCGCTCCGGCGGTCAGGCGGGCTGACCGGTGGGCATGATCGTGATCTGCTGCAGGTTGACGCGCGGCGGCAGCGAGGCGGTGAACACGATGGACTCGGCGATGTCCTCCGAGTGGAGCATGATGTCGTGGATTCCGGCCGTCCACTCCTGCACACCCTGGTCGGTGACGTGGTCGTGCAGCTCGCTGTGCGTCATCCCGGGCTCGATCGCCGACACGCGCACGTGCTTCTCACCCAGCTCGGCGCGCAGGTGGCGGGAGAGCTGCGTGACGTAGGCCTTGGTGCCCGAGTAGACGGCGAAGTTCGGGAAGATGTTCTTCGCGGCGATCGAGGACAGGTTGACCAGGTCGGCGACGCCGCGCTCGGCTCCCGCCGTGACCAGCTGCGGGACGAACGCGCCGATGACGTTCATCAGGCCGGTGATGTTCAGGTCGATCTGGCGCTGCCACTGGTCGGTGCGCAGCTCCTCGACGGGGGCCGGGAGCATCACTCCGGCGTTGTTGACGAGCAGGTCGACGGTGCCGAGCTCCCGCTCGATCCGCTCGGCCGCCGCCCGCACGGCCTCGGCGTCGGTGACGTCGACGGCCAGGACGATCGCGGTGCCGCCGGCCTGCTCGATCTCGGCGGCCAGCGCCTCCAGGCGGTCGGCGCGGCGGGCCAGCAGGGCCACCTTGGCGCCGCGCGCGGCCAGCCGTCGGGCGGTGGCCTCGCCGATACCGCTGGAGGCCCCGGTGACCACGGCGATACGGCCGGCGAGGGTGGTGTCGGTGATCAGTGTGGACATGAGGTGGTGCTCCTTCATCGCTGTCGGCGCGGATGTCTCCCGCCGCCTCATCCAGAAGACCAGGCGCACAGGCGCTCGCGGCGGCTGTAGCCGGCCCGCTCCCGCCTGGTTCCACCAGTACCAGGTTGAGGGCCGGCAGCCTCACCAACGACCCGCACAATGGACATACGGAACAGATCACGGAGGCCGGATGAAGCAGACTGCGGAGCTCGGCGCGTTCCTGCGCTCCCGCCGCGCCCGGCTGCGGCCCGACGACGTCGGGCTCGCACCGGATGCCCGCGCCCGGCGCGTGGCCGGGGCTACGCCGTGAGGAACTGGCCCGGCTTGCCGGTATCAGCACCGACTACTACATCCGCCTCGAACAGGGCCGCAGCGGCAACGTGTCCGAGGAGATCCTGCACGCCCTCGCCGAGGCCCTGCGCCTGGACCGGACCGAGCGCGCCCACATGATGAACCTGGCCGCAGCCGGTACCGGTCCGCGCCGCCGCGCTCCGGAGCGCCCGCAGCGGGTCCGCCCCGGCCTCCACGAGGTACTGGACATCCTGGAACACGTACCCGCGTTCATCCTGGGCAGGCGCACCGACGTCCTCGCCGCCAACCGGCTCGCCCGCACAGTGCTCACCGACTTCGACGCACTCCCGGCGAGCCGGCGCAACTATGCCCGCTACCTGCTTCTCGACCCCGCCGCACGGGAGCGCTGCCTGGACTGGGAGCGCACGGCGGCGGAGACCGTGGCCATGCTGCGCCTTGATGCCGGCCGCCATCCCCACGACCGGCAGCTGACTGCCCTGATCGGCGAACTGTCCGTGCACAGCCCGCAGTTCCCCCGCTGGTGGTCTGACCACCAGGTCCAGGAGCGCAGCCACGGCGTCAAGCGCTACCGCCACCCCCTCGTCGGCGACATCACCTTCCGCTACGAATGCCTCTCCCCGCCGGACGACCCCGACCAGACCCTGTGCATCTACACCGCGGGCCCCGAACCCTCCGACCGGGAGAACCTGGCGCTGCTCGGCAGCTGGACCGAGCGGGACACCACGCGCACAGCCGGCGCCGCACCCGGTACCGAGCGCGGATCCCCACCCCACCGGCCATAACGCTCTGCTCCCGAAGTTTCCCGTAGGCGGACAGCGGCACGGCACTTGAGAGGCGAGCAGTCATGGAACCCGGACGGCACATCGTGTTCGTCGTGTTCGACGGCATCAAGATGCTCGACGTGGTCGGCCCGGCGGAGGTGTTCGCCGAGGCCAATCTGTTCGGCGCCGACTACGTGCTCGGCTATGCCTCGCCGTCCGGGGAGCCGGTCGTCACCTCTGTGGGCCTACGCCTTCCTGTCGGCGGGAGGGCGGCCGATGTGGCCGGGGCGGACACGGTCGTCGTCTCGGGTGGCGACGTCCTGGTCACTCGGGCCGTCCCCGCCGATCTGACCGAAGCGATCCGCATGCTCCGGCCCCGTGCCCGGCGGCTGGTGTCGATCTGCACCGGATCGTTCGCCCTTGCCGCCGCCGGGGTCCTGGACGGGCGGCGGGCCACCACCCACTGGCGGCACGCTCGGCTGCTCTCCCGCGCCCATCCCGATGTCCGGGTGCAGCCCGACGCCCTGTTCGTCGAGGACGACGGCATCGTGACCTCGGCAGGCGTCTCCGCCGGCATCGATCTGGCCCTGGCCCTGGTGGAACAGGACCATGGCGCCGACCTGGCGCGGAACGTCGCCCGCAGCCTCGTGGTGTTCATGCAGCGCCCCGGCGGGCAGTCCCAGTTCTCGGCGCCGTTGGAGGTACGTCCGCCCCGCACACCGGCCCTGCGCTCCGTGGTCGACCTCGTAGCGGCGCAGCCCGGGCTCCCGCACACCGTCGGCTCACTGGCCGCCCTGATCGGCGTCAGCCCGCGCCACCTGGCGCGGATGTTCACCGCCGAGCTGGACATCACTCCGGCGCGGTTCGTCGAGCAGGTCCGTCTCGACCATGCGAAAGCGCTGCTCGACTCGGGCAGCGGGGTGGCCGAGGCGGCGCGGGCTGCCGGATTCGGGAGCTCGGAGACGATGCGCCGCACCTTCGTGGCCCGCCTGGGCGTCTCGCCGAGCGGCTACCTGGCCCGGTTCGCCACCGCCCGACGCGACGGCGACGACACGGCGGCCCGCGCCCGCTGACCCCTTGCGAGGACGCGGCCACGGTCCGCGTCCGGGCGGGTCCGGATCTGTGGGATGCCCGGCAGTTTGCGCAGTGGGCCGGACGGTGATCTGGAGGAACTCTGGAAGCAGTCCACTACACACCCGACCAAGGAGGACCCATGGCGGAGAACATCGCGGGGATCGTCATTCCCGACACCCGGCTGGTCCGCGAGGCCACCGACCTCGTCCTCGACGCCGCCGACGAGACGATCTTCAACCACTCGCGTCGCGTCTACCTCTGGGGATCGCTGAAAGCAGCCGCGCGCGGACTCGAAGCCGACCCCGAGCTCGCCTACGTCGGCGGTCTCTTCCACGACCTCGGCCTCACCCCGGCCTACGCCACCAAGGACCGGCGCTTCGAGCTCGACGGCGCCGAGGCCGCCCGCGCCTTCCTGCTCGACCACGGCCGCACCGAGCAGGAGGCCCGCAATGTCTGGCTGGCCATCGCGCTGCACACGACACCCGAGATTCCGCTCCAGCTGGCTCCGGAGGTCGCCGTGGTGACCCTCGGTGTCGAGACCGACGTCCTCGGTCTCGACCTCACCGAGATCACCGAACAGCAGCGGGCCGAGGTCGTCGCCGCGCACCCGCGCCCCGACTTCAAGAACCGCATCCTGAGGGCCTTCTACGAGGGCATGGCCGAGCGTCCCGACACCACCTTCGGAACCATGAACGACGACGTGCTGGCCCACTTCGACCCGTCGTTCAGCCGGAAGGACTTCGTCGAGATCATCCGGAACAACCCCTGGCCGGAGTGAGGCAGCGCTGAGAGAGCGTTTTGTCCTGGCGGAGGTGTCTGGCGGTCCGTGCTGGCAGACGGTGTACCGACGTTTCGCCCAGTGGAGCCGGGACCGGGTCTGGGCGAGGCTCCACCGTGTCGTCCTCGACGAACTCGGAGCCTGTGGCGAGCTGGACTGGTCCCGGTGCGCCATCGACTCCGTGAGCCTCCGGGCCTCAAAAGGGGGCCACTGACGGGACCGAATCCGACCGATCGCGGCAACGCGGGATCGAAAATCCACGTGATTGTTGACCGGAACGGGCTGCCGCTGTCGCTGGGCGTCTCCGGCGCGAACATGCACAACAGCCTCGGCCTTGAGCCGCTCGTACGCGGCGTCCCGCCCATCCGATCCCGGCGGGGCCCACGCCGCCGAAGGCCCGACAGGCTTCACGCGGACAAGGGCTACGACTACGACCACCTGCGCCGATGGCTCCGCAAGCGCGGCATCCGACACCGCATCGCCCGCAAGGGCATCGAGTCCTCACAACGACTCGGACGCCACCGCTGGGCGGTCGAGCGGGCCATGTCCTGGCCGGCCGGCTGCCGACGTCTGCACCGCCGCTACGAACGCAAGGCCGAACACTTCCTCGCCTTCGTCGGCACAGCCTCCGTACCCATCTGCCATCGCCGCCTCACACGCAGTTGACGGCCTAAAACACTTCAGGCAGGGCGGTTGCGATCCAGAAAATCCCGACCAGAATCCACCCCCCTCCCACCAGACGAAACGTCCCAGCCGTAGCGCTTCCCATTGACACGCGACAGGAATAGTAGGAAAAGATCCGATCTGCGAGGTTCCACAGGTTCGCCACGAGGCAGATCCCGAAACCCGCGACGACGGCTCCAACCACGACAGCAAGCATCAGCCACACTTCCTACACTCGCGCATTCAACAGATGATTCCCCATCTTCATGCCCCACTGTCCGAGCGGCCGATCGCGCAACGAACCCGATCGCTGGCCCTCGTTCAAGCGATCCGTCACAAGAAACGACGTCTAACGAGCTGGTGCGTGATTATGTTGGAGACGCAAGGGGTCTGGGCTGGGGTTTGTGTCAGCCAGTGGTGTTGCGGTCGGGGACGAGGCCGGCGATGGCCCGGTAGGTGACGGGCAGGGTCTCCCGGCGGTGGGTCCAGCGGACCAGTTGCTTCCAGCGTTTGTGATCGGCGAGGGCGTGTTCGACGCTGATGCGTTTCGAGGGGTGCCGGTGTCGGGCCTGTAGGCGGGCTTCGAGGGCCTCGGGAGGGCTGATCTTGTTTCCCTTCCTGGGCGGGGTCACCGCCTGGCCGGGATGGTCGCGGCGGAGCGCGGGGTAGCCGTCGTCCAGGAGGGCCTCCACGTCGCGAGAGTGCCGGAAACGGGGACCGATGCCTTCGTTGCGTGCGGCGGTCGTGTCATGCATCCGCCCTGGCCGCAGGGCGTCGGTCCAGAGCGTGCGGCCCTGATGGTCGGCGACGACGGTGGCCTTCATCGTGTTCTGTTTCTTCTTGCCGGAGACGAACGCACGGCGCCCGCCGCGGCCGGACGGGGGCCGGCGGACCTGGACCTCGGTGGCGTCCGGCCGCGGCTCGATGCCCTCGGCCTGGGCGTATGCGAATACATCCGCCAGGGTCCGCAGCCGCAGGCCGGGCCGGTCCGGGACCGCGCATCCCCGCTCGGTCAGCAGCCCTCGTATCTCGCCGATCGCACGGGTGATGGTGGAGCGGTCGACGCCGAACAACAACCCCAACGCCGCATGCGGCACATCGTGCCGCAGGTGAATCAGCGTGGCCACGAGCCGGTCGACGAACACCAGCCGATGCCGGGCACCGGCTCCCGCCCCGCGCTTCCTGGCCCCGCCACGAGCTTCGTGACGACGCCCCTCGACCACGGCCTGCCACGATCCCGCCAACTCCTCAACCAGGGCGGCGAGATGCCTCCGGGAGACCCCTGTGAACACCTGATGCGTAAGAACCGTCCGACTGAGCATGATCGCCACATCCGGATCATGCCACCCACCAGCAAGAACACATCACCCGCAATCACGCACCAACTCGTAAGAGCTCGCGCGGATAGGGGTGCGGTCATGGTTAGCGGTTCGGGCTGGCTTTGTTCACTTCCAGCAGCAGCATTTGTTCGTCGGTTCGGGAGACATCTGGCGCGTGGAAGCGTCGGGAGTGTTCACGAGAAATGACGTCGGGGCATGGGCGGCTCGCCTGTGAGGAAGGCGGCCGGGTAACCGTATAGGACACCGCCGCGGGTGGGTCGCGGCTGGGCGCCCGGCGATGCGGTGACGAATGGCCCCGTGGTGGGTCTTACTCGCGGTCGGGTACGCCCGGCTTGAGGAGCTGGAGGGCGAGGGTGTCGGCTGCCCATCGCTCCCATGCGGCTGGCGTCCAGGCGCGGTCGCGGGTGAGGGTGAGGAAGAGTTCAGGGCTGAGCAGGGCGTAGAGAATGTCGGCGGTCTTGTCGACTGTCAGGCCGGGCCTGGCCCCTGGCTTGTCCAGCAGCGCTTTGGCCGCTGCGGTATGCACGGTGTAACGCGGATCTCCGTGTTCGGGCCATACCTCGCGGAGCTCGGGGTGGGCAGCGGCTGCGGCGCGGACCATCTCGGAGATGGCGGCGACGCGCTCCAGGATGGTGCGGCTGCCAGTCACGAGTGCGGCAAGGCCGCTGTCGGCGTCCGGCGCTTCCGCGACCTGCGCGAACCAAGGGCGGTCCATCGTTGCCACCGGCGCGTCATCGCCCGCGATGGCTACATCGACCAGTTCCTTCAGCAGCCCGGGCTTGTTACGGAAGTTGAAGTAGATGGTCTGGATGGCCACGCCCGCGCGGTCGGCGACCTGCTGGAGCGTGGTAGCGCCATAGCCGTTCGCGACGAACAGCTCAGTGGCGGCGGCAATGATCCGCAGACGTGTACGGGTGGCCCGGTCCGGCTGAGGCGGCTTGACATCACTCATGACTAGAGCCTACATCTAGAGTCGACTTCTAGAGGTCGACTCTAGAACCGTGCGTGAGGGAGAACCCTGATGTCAGCGATCGCCAACCAGGAGCAAGCCAAGGCGTGGAACGACTGGGAGGGCCGGCTCTGGGCCGACCACCCTGAGCGCTACAACGCAATGCTGGACGCCTTCAACGTGCCGCTGTTCGCAGCGGCCGACATCGCCGCCCACCACGCTGTTCTGGACGTCGGCTGCGGCACCGGGCTCACCACCCGCCTGGCCGCCCGCCACGCGCACCGCGGCCACGCGCTCGGCGTCGACCTGTCCGCGCCCATGCTGGAACGGGCCCGCCAAGACGCAGCCGCCGAGAACATCACCAACATCGCCTTCGAGCAGGGGGACGCGCAGGTCCACCCCTTCGCCGTGCCCGGCTTCGACACCATCATCAGCCGCGGCGGCGTGATGTTCTTCGCCGACATGGTCGCGGCGTTCACCCACCTGCACGACGCCCTGGCGCCGGGCGGGCGCCTGGCCTTCCTCGGCCCACAGCCCGGCGGCCCTCACAGCGCCTACGCGCGGGCGACCGCGGCGCTCGCTCCCTACCTGCACGAGCCCTCACCCGCCGCGCGCGGCATGGGCTCCCTGCTGGACCCGGCACGGATCACCGAGGTGCTCACGGCGGCGGGCTTCCGCGCCATCGAGATCACCCCGGTCAGCGCGGACATGGGATTCGGTGCAGACGCCAGTGACGCGGCCGACTTCATCTTCTCGATGGGACCCACCCACCACAACCTGCGAGACATGGACACGGCCACGGTGGCCGCACTACACGCCCAGGTGCAGGACGCCCTCGGTGAGTTCGAGACGCCGCAAGGCCTGCGCATCCCCGGCGCCGTGTGGATCGTCACTGCCGCACGCTGAAGCCCGCCCGTCGCCCCGCGTGGGCGACGGGCCAACGGCAGAGGGCTTCGACGCCCGCTGACCTCGGCGGTCGGACGAGCCAAAAAGCTTCTTGAGCAGACGCCCATACTTTCTCCCCGACGGAAGCGATCCGATGCACGAACTCGTCAACACCGCACAGTTCGAGGCCTGGAACGGCGACGAAGGCCGACACTGGAGCGAGCACCACGACCGCTGGAACGCGATCAACCAGGGCTTCAATCAACCGCTGCTCGAAGCCGCCGGGATCGGCCCCGTGGACCGGGTGCTCGACATCGGCTGCGGCGCAGGCCAGACCACCCGGCTCGCCGCCCAGGCTGCCTTCCACGGCGCGGTTCTCGGCCTCGACCTTTCCGGGCCCATGCTCATCAGGGCACGTGCCCAGGCCACCGAGGAGGGCCTGGACCGGATCACCTTCGAGCAGGGCGACGCCCAGGTCCATCCTCTGCCCACATCCGCGTTCGACGTGGCCATCAGCCGGTTCGGGGTCATGTTCTTCGACGACCCGGTCGCCGCGTTCAGCAACATCGGCCGGGCCCTTCGCCCCGGCGGCCGACTCGCCTTCGTCTGCATGGCCGACCCGACCCGCAGCGAGTGGGTGCCCGTGTTCGGCACAGCACGCGCCTCTCTGCCCCTGCCTCCCCACGAGCCGGCCACCCCCGACGGGCCAGGGATGTTCTCACTCGCCGACCCCTCTGTCATCCACCGGATCCTGGACACAGCCGGCTTCGACAAGGTGCGCACCGAACCCGTCGAGACCCTCAGCGACTTCGGACGCGACGCCCACGACGCAGCCGAGCACCTGCTCGGATCAGGCCCCGGCCGACACCTGGTCAAGCTGCTCGACTCCGCGAGCGGCGTCGACAGCGCGGGCCGACCGAGCGGCACCGACAGCGTACGAACCGCGTTCACCGTCGCTCTTGCCGCCCACGAGCAGCCCGCAGGCGTCCACCTCCGCACCTCCGCCTGGCTCGTAACCGCGACGCGACGCTGAGCATCGCCGCCCGGCCCGCCACTGGGGAGACCTATGCCCGCGCTGCCATCATGGCTGACCGAACCGCTCTGGAACCAATTCGCGGCTCTGCTGCCCGAACGGCCGGTGTATCACCCGGACCATCCGCTCGGCTGCCACCGCCCGCGGATCAGCGACCGGGTCATCTTCGACAAGCTCCTGCAACTGCTGTGCTTCGGCTGTTCTTACGAGGCGATCGCCGACCCGACCTGCTCGGCCACCACGATGCGAAACCGCCGCGATGAGTGGATCCGACTCGACGTCTTCGCCCGGCTCAAGCAGATCGCGATGGAGTTTTACGACCGAATCGTCGGCCTCGTCCTCGACCAGATCGCCGTCGACGGCTCCATCACCAAGGCCCCCGGAGGCGGCGAGGTCGCCGGACGCTCACCGGTCGACCGCGGCAAACAGGGACTCAAACGCTCGGGCATGACGGATGGATACGGCATTCCGCGGGGCATGTCCTGGCTGGTGCCAACCGCCACGATTCCCCGCTGCTCGCCCCACCCTGGACCGCCTGGACGACCTCGGCCCGTTGCCCGAAGACATCACCGTGCACCTGGACGCTGGTTACGACTCGGACAAGACACGCGCTCTGCTCAGCGAACGCGGTCTCCGCGGCCGCATCGCGCACAAAGGTGAGAAAGCACCGATCCAGGCCAGTCAGCGTTGGCACGTCGAACGCACGCACGCCTGACAGAACGCCTTCCACCGACTCGACCGCTGCTACGAACGCCGCGCCATCGTCATCAACGCCTTATTCGACCTTGCCGACACGATCAACACCGTGCGTAGCCTGATCCGACGAGCATGGACAACCCACCGCTGGGACGAACGCCCGAACCGCCAACCATGACCCCGCCCCTATCCGCGCGAGCTCTGAGAAGGCCCAGACCGAAGGGTCTCTGGCCTGGGCCTTCCGCGCTTGCTGGAGGACAGATGACCCTCCGAGGGTTACTTCACGTCGACGTAGTCCGCCGCGGAGGCGACCGCCGGGGTCGTGGACGTGCCTGCGAAGGAGTAGCGGAAGTAGCCGTCCGCCGTGGCCTTCGTCGTCGTCCTCAGGGTGCCCTTGCTGTCCGTCGTGACGGTCTTGAGGGTCTTGTAGGTGCTCGTGCCCTTCTTCTTGAACTGGAGCTTCACCGGCTGCTTGGTGTAGCCCCCGTACTTGTAGGTTTCCCAGTTGGCGCGGGTCAGGGCACCCGTGACGGTGATCGTCTTGTTCTTCTTCACCGGTTCCGGCGAGGCGTTGACCGTCAGCCTGGAGTTGCGCAGGACCTTCGCCTTGGCGACGGAATCCTTGGTGATGTAGTCACCGTCGTTGGCCAGGGCGTGGGCTCTCACGGTCCAGGTCCCGGCCGTGGTGTTGTCCTGGGGATGGATGCGCGGGTTCATTTTCAGGGTGTAGGTGCAGGTGGTCGTGGTGAAGCTCTGGCGCACGCACTTGCCCGCGATGTTGTCGGGGATCACGAGACCGTAATAGTCGCCGTTCGGGAGGGGCGTGTGCCACAGGACCGGGAAGGTCCTTCCGACCTCGATGCCCGAGTCGTCCGTGGCGGTCACCGCGATGGTGAACGTCTTCACGTCCGTGGTCCCCAGGACGATGTCCTTCCCTCCGTTGACGACCACCTTCGTGATCCTGATGTCGCCCGAGAAGTCGTCCGCCTGGGCGGCCGCCGGAATCGTGAGCGCGGACAGGGTGAGCGCCCCGGCGAAGCCTGCCACGGTGGTGCGGTGATGCATGAAGGCGTTTCCCCATGTTTCGGCGCCTCAGGAACGTTCCGAGGCGGAGCTGACAATGCCCACCCGGTGCGCGGGTGGCACGGACATGACCGTCAGGTCGCAGGAATGGTTGCCATCGATCACGCGGCTGCCAGGACGAGCGCGGGGCTCACGCCATCTTCCGGCCCCGGAGTGTTCCGGCCGCGGTTTACTGGCGAGGTCGCGTATTCAACTGTCGCCAGTTCTCCGAGAAGTCCAACCGACTGGTGACCTTGTGTGATCGTCAGCGGCGTACGGCTCCGCGTCCCGCCGGTCTCCTTGACGAGGCGGTTGGTGCCCCCGTCGTGGTAGCCGAGAGCGTTCGCGACGACGGGGCAGGCAGTTCGGGGAGCTGCAGTCGGATGACGGCACTGCGGGCGGCTGCGACCGGGACATCGATCCCGCCCATGAGCGCGGAAAGGTGGTAGGGGCGGGCCGGCTGGGGAAGAGCCAGCGGGGTGCCTGATTGGTGACGCAGAACCGGGTGCCGTCGGTCAGCGTCTGACGATCCGGTCGAGGACGGTGGCGATGCCGGACTTGACCGCGTCGCGGCGGTGGAGGGGTTCCGCGGGCAGTTCGCTGGTGGGGCGCACGCCCCGGTCGGCGAGGACGTAGAGCAGGCGCAGGGTGCGCAGGCAGTTGCTGATGTGAGCGGGCACCGGGGTGCTGATGCGGTCGGCCCCGAAGCGGTCGGCGATCGGATCCAGCCAGCCAACGGCGTCGCGCTCGCTCAGGTCGGTGCGGGTGAGGACCCGGGCGATCGCCCGAGCCAGGCGGTCGTCCTCCATCTGGTCGTAGACGTGGTCGGTGGGCGCCGTCAGCCGCGCGGCGGCGAGGTCCAGCATCCGCACCGGCGCCACCTCGGGGTGGCAACCGAAGCCGGCAAGCAGGTCCGCGCCGTGTGCCACCGCGTGAAGCCAGCCGAGCGTTTCGTCGTGGCCGCGCAGATCCTGCTCCGCCGGGTACCAGTGCTCGAACGCGTCCACCCAGCCGGCCTTGAGGTCCCCCGCGGCCACCAGCATGTCGAGCACGAGAGGCGCGAAGGTGCGCGCCTCGACCCGCGGGTCGGTGAACCGGGTGGCCATCTCGTCCCCCAGCTCCAGCCGCCGGGACGTCCCGATCGTCCCGCGGGCGATCCAGGTCGCGAGGACGGTGTAGGGCGCGCCGTCCCGGACCAGTGGATCGGGATCTGCCAGGGCACGGGACAGCTCGCGGACGAGCTCGTCCATGGTCCGGTCAGCGGGCACGGCACAGTCGGCGGCCTCGACGCTCTTCCAGTCGGTCATGGCGGGCAGAATAGGTCCTTGCCGTGGCCACGCACCTGCGAATTATGTCCAGGTATCCATCTCAACCCGTCAACTGCCTTACCGGACTGAGAAGTTCTGGCGTCTGTATCACCCTGCCGCCGAAGCCGGACAGGGTGATGCGCAGCGGCTCGGTCCAGCACGTGATCGCCGCAGATCCGTGACCGGCCGAAGCCAGACCACTGGTCACGCGGCGCTTCGAACATCCATGTCAGACCGTGCGCCAAGCCCGCGTCGGCGGTCGTGGCGGATGACGTCACTCTCGGGCGTTGCCCTCCGCCGCGGCCTGGTCATAGCGGTCCTGGAACGGCTGGAGACGGGCACACAGCTCCATGCCGAGCTCCGTCTCCGCCCCCTCCACCCGGGCCCGCGCCTTCTGCACCCCAGGGTCGGACAGCAGCAGGGCGGCCTTCTCCGCCTCAGCTGTCTCCACCGGGCTGGACGGCTTCGGCACAGACGCCGCCGGGACAACTCCGTTGCTGGTCAGGGCGATGGACTGAAGGTCGATCTCGTCGGCCTGGACGAGCAAGACATCGGCGAGGGTGCCCACGGTGCCCCCGCGTCGAGCAGCGTCGTGCCACCTCCGGACGGCGCCCATGCCGGATCGCCGCCGGCCGCGGAGTCGTCCCAGGAGGCCGCGACGCTCCGCAGCAGAGCAGCGACCTCCGGAGCCCGGAAGCAGACCTGGCCGTCACTGCCGCGCAGCGGCCGGAGTTCCGCCACGATCTCGGGCTCGCTCACGCCGCCCACTCCAGCCCGAGGCCGGCCAGCGCGGCGAGCTTGTCCGTGCTGAGCTTGGCGCGCCTGGTCTTGGTGTTGGACAGGAACACCCCAAGCTTCACCTCCGACCCGTCCGGCAACGCCTCTACGTGGGCCCTGGGAACCCGCAGGTGCCCTTCCCGGGCCTTGTTTCTGCACCCAGGGGCCGCAACGCCCTTCTCGAAGGCGCTCACAGGCGCTGCGGACGGCCCGCCGGGCATGCCCGGCTCAGCCGGGGCCTCCGGGAGCACGATGACGGGAAGCGGGGTGACGCCGATGGCCTCCAAACGGCGCTCGCCCAGCAGGCGGTCAAGCGGCTGCGTCTGGCCGGTCCGGCGGTGGCGAGCCCCCGGGCTGCGGGGCGGTACGTGGTCGGGATGCCGATGTGGATGTGGGTGACCACCTCGATGTCGTCGTACGGGCCCGCGACCGCGAAGGCTACGGCGGGCGGCGTCACCGTCACCGCCACGGCAAAAGTCGCGTCGATCCGGTGGGACATGGGCGACGGCACCACCGTCACCTGCCACGGCCCCGGCACCCCGTACACCGCCGACAAGGGCAAGGTCCTATCCCCGGACTGCGGCCACCGCTACGAGCGCACCTCGGCCGGCCGCCCGGACGACCGCTACCAGGGCACCGCCACCGCGACCTGGACCGTTATGTGGACCGCTCCCGCCCCCAGTGACGGCGGCACGTTCACCGAGACCCGCCAGACCACGTTCACCGCCGTGGTGGGCGAGGTCCAGGTCATCAACTAGGGCGTGTCTGACAAAGGTTGAGCGTTCTGGCTGGAGCTCTGGTCCCGTGTCGCGTTTTGAGTTGCTCTCGGATGCCCAGTGGTCGTTGATCGAGGGATGTTCCCGAAACCGACGGGATGCCCGGGCCAGAAGGGAGTGGCCGCGACGTAAAATCGCGGTGAGGGCGAAGCGCCGGGCCGAGATTCCGGCACCGGTGTGAGGGAGGGGCCAGGATGTTCGGTTCGAAGAAGAAGCTCAACGATCTGATGGCGCAGCTCAGGCCCGACCTGAGCCGGGAATCGCTCGGCGTCGGGCCCGGCTTCCCGGGCGTCGCCCCGAACCCGCTCCTGAGCGGTGATGCACGGAAGCGCAATGCGGAACTGCGTACGGGGGCGCTTGCGCTCGGCGTTCTCGTCGACTGGCGGGAGGTCAACAGCAGTCCACGCGTGGTCCTGATGTTCGATGTGGAGACCGCCGACGGCATCTTGTTCCGCGGTATCGCAGACGAAGACCTCACGATCACCGAGCTCACCCGACTCGCCCCAGGACAGACGTTGCCCGTGCGCTACCGGCCGGCCGTCATGGACCACTACGTCGCCCTTGCCCGGGACGCGGACCCCGCCCATGTGCAGCAGCTCTCTGATGAGATCGCGAGCCGCAAGCGGACCTGACCCGAAGCCATTGGCCGGGTGTGGGCTGGACGGCCCATGGTCGGGTCCGTGGTCGGGCCCGACCACGGGCCGACGTAGGCCGACCACGGCCCCGACCACCGCAGGCCAGGGACCAACACGCTGCCCTGGGCCACGATCCCGGCCGCCGCGCAGGCACATCGTCCGCCTCACTGCCAACGACGTCATCGACGACGGGACCACGGTCACCGTCCGGCTGGGAGACCCACCCGCCCCACTTCCAGAGCCTGTTGCCAACCTGATGCGGGCCTACGCCCAGTCCTGCCAGCATCTGCCCCATGCCAGCAGCAGGAGCTCACAGCGGCTCTTCCCCGGACGCCGGCCCGGACAGCCGATGAACCCGGTCAGCCTTCAAGTGCACTTGCGCGAGATCGGCGTCCCGCCGCAGCGCGGCAGGACCTCTGCAATCCGACAGCTCGTCTTCCAAGCCCCGGCTCCCGTCGTCGCGAAGGCCCTCGGTCACCACGACAAGACAGCCACCCGCCTGGTCACCGAAGCCGGAGGAACCTGGAGCCGATACGCTCCCGGCGACCACACGCGGTGATCGCGCCTGAGGTCGGTTCGCCGCTCCACACGCTCGCGAGATCAGTCGTCTGGCGGAAACTCCCGGTCCAGAAGCTGTAGTACCTCCTGCTGCCGCCGATAAAATCCGGGCAGCAGGGGCTGCACGAGAGCGAGATGCTCCGTAATCGACAAGCCCCGGTGAGCGGGCGGCTGCGCCGACCTGCGTCTGACGGTTCCGGTGTCCGCCGTCCAGTGGCACCTGGGAACTACCAACCGCAGCTCGCTCAAGCTTCCGGTGGCCTGGTGAACACCCCTTGTCCCCGCAATGAGTGGCGCACCTGATCGGCCGGCGGGTGTGGAGCTGGAAGCTCTTTGTGCTAGTTGCCGGCCTGTTGCACGTTGATGACGAGCAGGGCGATGTCGTCATTGCGGGGTGCGCACTGCGTGGCGTGTTGGACGAGAATGTCGGCGAGGGTCTCCGCCGTTGCGCCCGGGGCCTGTGCGAGATGCTCGGCGAGGTCGGCTATGGCATCCTCGATGTCCACCCCGGGGGTTTCGACGAGTCCGTCGGTATAGAGAGCAAGCACGGTGCCGGGCGGCAAGGCGATTTCGCTGGTCGTGTAGTCGGCGGACGGGTCGATGCCGAGCACGAGGCCGGGTGGCAGGTCGAGGACTTCGGTGTGTCCGTCGGGGTGACGCAGGAGCGGTGGAGGGTGGCCGGCGGTGGCCAGGCGGGCACTGTGGTGTGCCAGGTCGAGGTGGATGTAGACGCAGCTGGTGAACAGGCCCGGGTCCAGGTCGATGAGCAGGCGGTTGGTGCGGGCGAGGACTTCGCCGGGGGATGCACCCGCGGTGGCGTGGACTGCGGTTCTGACCTGTCCCATGAGGGCGGCGGCATTGACGTTGTGACCCTGTACGTCGCCGATGGCGGCGGCTGCGTTCGTTTCGTCGAGACGGATGAGGTCGTAGAAGTCGCCGCCGATGTCCACGCCGTGGGTGGTCGGGAGATAGCGGGCGGCCAGTTCCAGGCCGGGGATCAAAGGCAGGGCGTGAGGCAGCAGGGCGGCCTGCAGGCTGTGGGCGAGTTGGTATTGGGTGTCGTAGAGGCGGGCGCGTTCCAGGGCTTGGGCGACCAGGCCGGCGATCGAGGTGAGGATGGCGCGCTCTTCTGTGGTGAAGGGGTGGGGCCGGTCGTAGGCGAGCACCATCGAGCCGACGGTGCGGCCGGAGGCGATGAGGGGCAGGAATGCCCAGGCAGCCATGTCGTCCTGGAGGACGGCGGGGGGATAGGCGCGCTGGAGATCCGCGAAGGTGGCGTAGAAGGCAGGAACGCTGGTGGCCAGCACGCGCGCGGCGGGGGTGTGTGAGGTCAGGGGGGCGGCGTCGAAGCGGTCCATGAGTTCGGTGCGGTAGCCGCGATGGCCGATGATCCGCAGGCGGTCTTCCTCCGCGGTCATCAGGGCGAGGGCCTGGATACCGAAAGCGGGCATGATCTGGCGGGGGACCCGGTCAACCACGTCCTGCACACCGACGGCTTCGGTGAGCGTCGCGGCCAGGTGCAGCAAGTAGTAGAAATACCTTGCTCGGTTCGGCGTGACCGGCGACGCGGCACGCTGCGCCTCCGGTGTGTTCTCGGCACGGGCCGTGGGGGCCGGAGTGATACGGATACTGATGCCGGAGGCATCCGGATGGAGCTGGAAGGACAACCAGTGATCCGGTGGGCGCCGGGCGGTGAAGGACGTGGTTTGGCGGCTGACCACCGCGGACCGGTAACAGTCCTCGAAGGCCGGGTCGTCCAGCCACGGCAGCGCCTCCCAGGGGAGCGCGCCCAGCAGGTCGGGGATGTCCGCTCCGACCAGTTCTGCAACAGCAGTGGTGATGAAGGAGATCCGGCCTTCCGGATCCAGCGCCAAACAGCCCCCCGGCAGGCGCTCGGCAAAGTTGGCTGCGGCCATTGCCTCACCCGGAGAGGGCGTGTAGGAGCGGTACGCCGACAGTACTCGCGGCTCCGCTTCGGGCAGCACCGGGCGGCCACTGTCGGCGGCCCGCCGCAGGAGAAGCCCGGTGTGGCGGCAGAAGACATCGATCGCAACACGCTCGTGCTCGGACAGCTGCGGCGGATGCGAACCGGGCCAGAGCAGCACCAGCCCGCCCCGATCGGTATCGCCCGTGGTGATCGGGGCTGCGGCCACCGCAAAGTGGTACGGCAGCACGAGCGCGGGCCTCGGGTAGCGGCGGGCCATCTCTTCACGGCTCCCGACCCACACCACGCGTCGCTCGCGTACGGCCTCGGCCACTGGGACCGGTGCCGCCAGCCTCACCTCTGCCCACGGTGCGACGATCTGCGGCGGGATCCCCGTCAGCACGGCCATGCGCAGTACGGTGTCGCCCGACGGGAGCAGGTACACCACGCCCACAGACGCACCGGTCTCATGCACGACCCGGACCAGGGCGGGGTCCAGCAACCCCAGGCCCGAACCCGCTGCGGGGGTGAACGCAACCTCTCGCACGTTCTCACCATCCCTCAGCGGCACCGGACCGGGGCCCCTCATGCGCCCGTAGGGATTCCGGGCCGTTTCAGCTCTGATGCCGAGGCCGACACCGGTCCTGGCTGCCCACCTGCCGGTGCTGGCGATGGCATGTCTCACCAGGCACACTGAGAATTACGCATATATAGACAATACGCGCAACGCCTGTCGTGGTCGCTGCCGACGTACGGCGTCGCGCGCACCCGACCGGCCCCGCCCTTCGGTAAAACGGGCCCACCAGCAGGTTCAGTCGGCGCGTGGTCGGCCGGACCGGTGCATGAGCAGAGGCGTGACAACGCGTAGTGGCCGGGCCAGTCGACCCCGGCGCCGTCCGACCGGCTCGGCGGCCGGCTTTCGCTGCTTCCTCGCGGCCGCGCGGCGAGGCGTCCGTCGACGGGTACGAGGGGCAAGCCGCCCCGGCGCTTGGGACGTCACGCAGCAGCCGACCGGGGCTCCTCCAGTATCTCCGCGACCTTTCGCGTCAACCCAGCTACCTGCTGGTAGCCGGTAGCTGCCCAGGGCCTCGACGTCGTGCAGCCGGGTGCGCAGTCCGTGGCGGCTCGGCTGCGTGAGCAGCCGCCGCCGGGCACCAGTGGCCCCGAACTCCCGCTCGCGCCCGTCATCGGGATCGGCTCCGCCGGGCGAATCGTCACCGTCGACCTCGACGCGGAGTTCCCGCACATCCTGGTCAACGCCAGCACGGGTGGCGGCAAGTCGGTGACCCCGCGCAGCATCGCCTGCCAGATGCTCGACCATGGCTCACTCGTGTTCGTCCGACGACATGGCGCTGCCGGGCTTCCGGATCGCCCGGGGTGGATCAGTGGGGCTGGGCCGTGCCTGGTGCCGGCAGGGCCACCTGTGGGAGGCGGGGGTCGGGGGTTGTGGGGATGACGTCGGTGGTTTCCACCAGCCATCGGAGGACGGCGTCGTGCAGGCGCCGCTCGATGTCCGCGTGGGCGGGGTCGCCCGCGAGGTTGGTCTGCTCGCGCGGGTCTTTCGTGCGGTCGTACAGCTCGGGCTGCTCGTAGAGCCGCCATACGTACGTCCAGTCCCTGTCCCGCACCGCGACCGCCTTGCCGACCAGTTCGGGCTGTTCGTGCTGGAGGGCTCCCTTCAGGTCGTAGGGGAAGCCGGGGCGTTCCATCTGCGGCTCCTCCTCCGTCGTGAAGCCGCCTTCGGTGAAGGCATACGTGCGGTGCGCGGCGTCCGGGTCGTGCAGCAGAGGGGTGAGGCTGCGGCCGAAGTGGCGGTGCGGGGCCTCGATTCCGGCCAGTTCCAGGACGGTCGGCAGAACGTCGATCATCTCCACCATCGCGTCGCTGACCTGGCCGCCGGTGAATCCCAGGCCGCTGATGATCAGTGGGTCGCGGGTGATGCAGTCGTGCATCGCGGAGGGCCACTTCTCGATCAGGCCGTAGTCGCCGAGGTATTCGCCGTGGTCGGCGAAGAAGAGGGTCACGGTGTCGTCGGCCGCGCCCGCCGCCTCGACCGCCCGCGTCACCCGGCCGAGCTGGTCGTCGAGGCGGGCGATCATGCCGTAGTACGTGGCCACCACCTCGCGCCACTGTTCCTGGGTGACCTCGCCGAGGCCGTAGCGGTCGCGGATCGCCTGCATGAAGCGGGGTTCGCCGGAGGGGTCGCCGGGGGCAGCGGGGTCGGGTACCGCTGCCCGGTCGAACCGGGAGAACCAGGGCTCTTCGACCTGGAACGGGCAGTGCGGGGCCACCAGTGGCACGAAGAGCACCCAGGGGTTCTCGGGAGGGTGGGCGAGCCACTGCTCGGCGGTGCGTACGGCGGCCTCGTCCGGGTCGATCCGGCCGTCGTCGGGCACCTGGCCCCGGTAGAACAGCCGGGACCAGACGCCGTCCGGGTAGTCCCCCTTGTATCCGGCGGTCGGCAGCGTGGAGAAGCCGTATTCGTGGACGCTCTGCTCGGTGACGCCGGGCGCGAAGGTGTCGCCCCGGGCGCCCGCCCAGGTGACGTGATAGCCGGCCTCTTTGAGGAGCCGGAGCAGGTTCGGCTCGTGTTCCTTGAGGAGGTTGGTCAGGGACCGGTGACCGGCGGTGTGCGGGTACCAGCCGGTGAGGATCGATGCGCGGCTGGGCGAGCACACCGGGTGCTGGACGAAGGCGTTGGTGAAGCGGGTGCCGCGGGCAGCGAGCGCGTCGATGTGCGGGGTGTCTACGTGCTCGATGGCGTCGGCACGCAGCTGGTCGGGCATGAAGACGACGAAATTGGGGCGTGAGGTCATGGTGGGGCCTTTCACAGGGTCGCGGCCGTGGCCGACCGGCGGTCGAGTTCCGCCTGGACCGTGGCGGCGTCGCGCGGGTACGTGCGGTAGAGCAGGGTGATCAGAAGGGCGCCGATCGATGTCAGCACGACGACGAACCAGAGGAAGGCGGTCCGGAGGCCGAAGGCGTCACCGACGAAGCCCACGCAGAGGGTGGTGACGGCCCAGCCGGCGGCCTCGACCGAGAGCATCAGCGCGAAGGCGGCGCTGCGCAGCTCCGGCAGGACGGCTGCCATCATCAGTGGTCTGTTGATGCCGGGCAGGGCGCTCTGCACAGCGGCGACCAGCGCGAACAGAAGGAAGTAGACGGCATGTGACGACCATGCGATCTGGGTGGTGACTGCCGCCATGGCGACATACGCGAAGAGCACGCACTGCATCACCCGGATGCGTCCGGTGCGCGGGTTGCGTCGGTGCAGCCGGTCGGTGACGACGCCGCCGAGCAGGGTTCCCACGATGTACGCGACGGCGACCGGGAGGGTGATGGTGGAGGCGGCGGCGTTACTGAGACCCCTCTCCTCCACCAGGAACGTCACGCCGAAGGCCAGCAGCACGAACTGGCCGGTGAACAGGCGCTGGCCGCAGATGACGAGCAGCGTGCGGTTGCGTATCAGTTCCCGCACCCGCGCCCAGGTCAGGTCGCGCTCGCGCACTGATGGGCGAGCTCCGGCGCCGAGCTGGGGTTCGGCGGCGCCGACGCCCGGGTCTCGCAGGAAGAGCAGGACCAGGATGCCTGCGACGACCTGCAGGGCGCCTGCGGCGAAGAAGCCGTAGCGCCAGCCGTCCTCGGTGTCCGCGAGCTGGCCGAGCAGCGGACCGGACACGCCCACGCCGATCGCCGCCATGGCGTAGAGGAAGGCGGAGGCCCGGCCGCGTGTGCCGTCGTCGAAGAGGTCGGCGAGCAGGCCGTTGGCCAGCGGGCCGCCGCCCGCGACACCGGCTGCGGCGATGGTGAAGAGGATCAGCAGCTGGATGTAGTTCTGGGCGAGTCCACATGCCATGGTCCAGACGCCCCACAGTCCGCTGCACACGGCGAGGACCGTCTTACGGGAGTATCGCTGGGCCACCAAGACCCATATGGGTCCGAGGAAGACGGCGACGAGCTTGCTGACGGAGGTGAGGGCGCCGAGCGCGGCCAGGGGCAGGCCGAGGGCGGTCCGCAGGGCGGGGAACAGCACCGAGACGACGCTCGATTCACCGTTGTCCACGCTCAACAGGCCGCCGAGCAAGGAGACTTGGCGCCAGCTGCCGGGGGCCGGGCGGTCTGTTCCGGCCGGGATGGCGGGGGAAGGAGAGAGCGAGTCTGCTTCGGTCGGCATCATGCGACTCCTTTGTCGGTGCCGGGCGAGGGCCGGGATTCCGGGTGGAGGGGTCAGCCGGCGTGGTCGGCGTTCTGCACGTGGGTCTGGTCGCGGGTCTGCAGCAGCTGCGCCCACCGTTGGAGGAGTTCGGCGGTCCGGGGGCGGTCCGGGGCGTGCCAGGAGACGGGCACGTTCAGGGTCGTGAGGCGGGCTTCGAGGTCCTCGGCGAGGTGCTCGCGCCCGGTGTCGCGCAGATGGCGGGCGTAGCGGGCGGGGTCGGTGTAGTAGGTCGGACCGGTCTGAAGGGTGGCCTGCATGGGGTCGGGCAGGGCGCCGGGGCGGCCGGCATGGGCGTGCCACCACTCGGCGAGGTGTGCCCGCATCCGCGCCGCAAGGTCCGGCTCCTGAGCCATCAGGTCCTGTGTCAGATAGGGGTCCTCCGTGACGTGGAAGAGCTGTTCCCACTCGGCGCGGAACGCGCCGGGGTGGTAGGTGCGGATGTAGAGGTGGTCACGGGTGCGGACCGCGCGCTGGTAGGTGTGGGCGCCGTGGCCCAGGACGAGGTGGTCGCGGGACTCGATGGTCTCGCCGTGGACGGCCGCCGCGAACGACTCGCCCTGCCACCCCGCCGGTATGTCCATACCGAGCAGGTCGCAGAGGGTGGGCGCGAGGTCGATGTTGTAGAGGAGGGCGTCGTTGCGGCGAGCGGCGTCGGGCAGCCGGTCGGTGACGCCCGGCCAGTACACGACCAGCGGCAGCCGGTGGGTGGGCTCGTTGGCGAGGCCGTGTTCCGCGTACGAGCCCTGCTCGCCGAAGGACTCGCCGTGGTCGGCGCTGACGATGACGGCGGTGTCCTCGGCGATGCCCAGTTCCTCCAGGGCGGCGAGGAGCCGGCCGAAATGGTGGTCCCAGTAGGCGACCGCTCCGTCGTAGCCGTTGATCAGGTGCTCGAAGTCCGCGCGGGAGCGGATCGCGTCGGGCATGTTGTGCGGGACGGGCGAACCGGTCGGCCCGCGTAGCGAGTAGTGCAGGTCGAGGGCGCTGCGAGGGCCGTAGATCTCGGCTCCGTGACGGGCGATGGTCTCCTCGTCGGGCCACTCCTGCACAGGTCCCGAGGCGGCCATCCGTTCGGTCCACTCGGCGGGCTGGGTGTAGTCGGTGTGCGGGTCCCAGTAGGTGAGGTGGAGGTACCAGTCGTCTTCGTCGGCGTGGCGGCGGATCCAGTCGATCGCGGCACGGTTGACGTCCGGGGCCTCCTCGTCGCCGAACCGGTCGGTCGCGCGGATCGACTCGCGGAAGTTGCCGTGGAAGAAGTAGGCGCGGTGGCGTTCGGCGAAGACGGAGACGGCTGCGGTGTAGTAGCCGCCCCAGCCGAGCCGCTGGCCCAGCAGCGGCCGGTCGGGTTCGGGGCCGTGCCCGGCGTCGAGGCGGAACTGGGCGGCGGGCCCGAAGTGGCCGACGACGCCGTTGGTGATGCCGAACTGGCCGCTCGTCAGGGCGGTGCGGGAGGGCAGGCAGGGTGAGTCGGAGCAGTAGTAGCGCTCGAAGACGACGGACCTGTCGGCCAGCGTTTGCAGGTTCGGGGTGGTGGGGCGGTGATAGCCGTACGGGGTGGTGTGGTCGGCGCGGAGTGTGTCCACGTCGACGTAGATGATGCGCATGGCGGGACTCCAGGTGGACGTGCAGGGGGAGCGCGGGCGTTTTCGGGTACGGCCGACCGCGGGCTCACCGAAGGGAGCCCGCGACTGGGGGCAACGGAGGGGGCGTTCACCCGGCAGTGGCGGCACCGGCGACCTGATGGGATCGCTCGGTGTCCAGGACCGGGTGCGGTCACTCGGCGCCGGAGGACGGGTACGGTCACCCGGCGTCCGGGCGTCCTTCGACGGCCCGCTCCAGGCGGGCCTTGGTGAGCTGGAGCCAGGCGATGTAGGAGGCGCTGAAGGCGTAGCCGTGCTCATGGGCCATGACGTGGACCTCACGCGCCCAGATTGGGTCGAGTTCGGGGATCTGTGCCTCGTACTCCGCGGGGAACGGAGGCGTGGCGGCTGTGACGTCGTGCTGGAGCCGGTACTCCAGCTCGGTCCGTACGATGTCGAGCGCGATCTCCGGACCGAGCTGGCCGCCGAAGATGAACCGCAGCTTGAAGTCGGGGTCCATGGGCCGCGGCGACGGTTCGAACGGTGAGCGGGCCCACTCCACGAGCGCGGCGCGCCCTTCCTCGGTGAGGCGGTAGACCTTCGCGTCAGGGCGTCCTTCGCGCGGATCGACCTCGAAGTCGACCCAGCCGCGCTCCACCAGCTTCGACAGCCGGCGGTAGATCTGCGGGAGCTGGACGCCGTAGCCGAGGTAACGGCCCGACCGGTCCATCCACCCCCGCAGGTCGTAGCCGGAGAGCCGGCGCAAGGCCAGCGCTCCCAGAATCACGTAGTCGAGGTGCATGCAGGGTACCTATGTTCCTGAGAACTGATGGGGCTCAGACTCACCCGGTCAGCCGGATGGTGTCAAGAGTCTTCACGCGGCCGCAACGCAACGGAAACCCGCGTGACCGCTGGAGCTGTCCGGGCTGTTGGCGGTGCGGGCGGCTACGCGGTAGCGGTTGCAGTAGGAGCGGTGGCACATGTGGGAACCGCCGCGGATGACCTTGTCGGCGCCGGTCGCGGGGCCCCGGGGGCTCACCAGCGGGCGCCCGGCTCGTGCGCCGTGGTCGGTGGTCCACCAGTCGGCGCACCACTCCCACACGTTGCCCGACATGTTGAACAGACCGAAGCCGTTCGGCTCGAAGGCGTCGACGGGGGCGGTGCCCCGGTAGCCGTCGGCGGCGCTGTTCCTCGACGGGAAGGTGCCGCGCCAGATGTTGCAGCGGTACGTGCCCTGCGGATCCAGCTCGTCGCCCCAGGGATAGCGCTTCTGCTCCGTTCCTCCACGCGCCGCGTACTCCCATTCGGCCTCGGTCGGCAGCCGCCTGCCCGCCCAGCGCGCGTAGGCGGCGGCATCGTTCCAGGACACGTGGACCACCGGGTGGTCGCCCCGGTCGGCGACCGTGCTGCCGGGTCCTTCGGGCCGGTCCCAGGCGGCGCCGGCGACGCCGCACCACCAGGGAGTCCGCTCCGGCCTGGGGGCGTCCCGCCGAAGCGCCGCGGGCAGGAATCCGGCGAACACGTACGACCAGCCCAGGCGCTCGGCGTCGGTGCGGTAGCCGGTGTCGGCGGCGAACGCCGCGAACCGCTCGTTGGTCACCGCGCAGGCGTCGATGCGGAACGGGTCGAGCCGGACCGCGCGCACCGGGCCCTCCCCGTCGTCCGGGAAGCCCTCGGCGTCCTCGGCGCCCATCAGGAACTCGCCGCCGGGCAGCAGCACCATTCCCTCCGTCCCTGCCCCGGGCGCGCTCGCGCGCGGGGCAGGGACGGGGTGCCCGCCGGGGGCCCGGGCAGACCGGGCAGCCGCGGGCATGCAGCAGCGCGGAGGCGTGGTGGGGTCGGTCATGGTGGCGGCTCCTTCTCTTCGGATGTCGTCGGATGTCGTCGGTGCGGCAGGCATCGACAGTCCTGCCTCGGGTCGGACGAACGGATTCCAGATCCTCTACCGAAGACTGTTGCAATCCCATTCTTATGTTCTAACGTACATAGGTCTCCACCGACAGACCGAGCACGAGGGGCCCCCATGAAGGCCATCATGGTCATGTTCGACACGCTCAACCGCCGCTTCCTCCCGCCCTACGGCGCGGAAGGTACACACGCTCCGAACTTCACCCGCCTTGCGGAGCGGACGGCTACCTTCGACACCTGTTACGCGGGCTCGATGCCCTGCATGCCGGCGCGCCGAGAGCTGCACACCGGCCGCCACAACTTCCTTCACCGCGGCTGGGGCCCCCTGGAACCGTTCGACGACTCCATGCCGCAACTGCTCACCGAGCACGGCACGTACACCCACCTGGTCACCGACCACCAGCACTACTGGGAGGACGGCGGCGCCACCTACCACGGCCGCTACCGCACCTTCGAGTTCTTCCGCGGCCAGGAGGGCGACGCGTGGAAGGGCCATGTCGCCGACCCCGAGATCCCGCAGGCCCGGCGTGCCCGGCGCGGCGAGACCTGGCGCCAGGACTGGATCAACCGGCAGTACCTGGCCGACGAGGCGGACCACCCGCAGACCCGCACCTTCGACGCCGGCCTGGAGTTCCTCCGCACCAACCGCTCCGAGGACGGCTGGTTCCTGCAGATCGAGACCTTCGACCCGCACGAGCCCTTCTTCAGCTACGCCCGCCACAAGCAGCACTACCCACACGCCTATTCCGGCCCGCACTTCGACTGGCCCGACTACCAGCGCACCACCGAGTCGGACGACGAGATCGCCCACGCACGCCACGAGTACACGGCGCTGCTCACCATGTGCGACGCCTCCCTGGGGCGCGTGCTCGACGCCATGGACGAACTCGCCCTGTGGGACGACACGATGCTGATTGTCTGCACCGACCACGGGCTACTGCTCGGCGAGCACGGATGGTGGGGCAAGAACGTCCAGCCCTGGTACGACGAGACCATCCACACCCCGCTCTTCGTCTGGGATCCCCGCAGCCGTATCCAGGGCGAGCGGCGCTCGTCGCTCGTGCAGACCATCGACCTCGGCCCCACGCTCCTGGAGTACTTCGGCGTCGAGCCGACCCCGGACATGCAGGGCCGCCCGTTGCGGCAGACGGTCGCCGACGACACCCCGGTGCGCGAGGCAGGCCTCTTCGGCGCGTTCGGCGGCCATGTGAGCGTGACCGACGGCCGGTACGTCTACATGCGGGCCTGCGCCGACCGGTCCAACCAACCCCTGCACGAGCACACCGTGATGCCCACGCACATGCGCGGCCTGTTCAGCCCCGCCGAACTCAAGGACGCCGCGCTGGTGGCGCCGTTCTCGTTCACCAAGGAGGTGCCGCTGCTCAAGGTGCCCGGCCACACCATGTCCAATCCGTACGCCTTCGGCACCCTCCTCTTCGACCTCGAAACGGACCCGGGCCAGCAACACCCGCTCGTCGACGACGACCTCGAACTGCGCATGGCGGGCCTGCTGACCGAGCAACTGCGGCTGGCCGACGCCCCACCCGGACAGTACGAACGGCTCGGGCTGCCCCCCGCCGGCCCTGTGACCGCCGAGCACCTGCTGGTCCGCACCCAGCGACCGCAGGCCGAGGCCGCCTGCGAGCCGCCGCCCCGCGCCGAGAACTTCCCCGACGGCCCGTTCAGCGTCCACGCACCACTGCGCGAGCTGCTGTCCCACCCCGAGGCCGAAGCCGTCCTGCGCCGGCACTTCGCCACACTGCTCGACAGCCCGTTCGTGCACGCCGCTGCCGACCTGTCCCTCCTGCAGATCGCGGCCGTCGCCATCGGCATGCTGCCGAACGATCTGCTGCACACCGTCGCCGGCGAGCTGGCCGCCGCCGGCCCGCGTTCTTGAGACGTTCTGTCACCTCACTGGGAGTTCATCACCATGGCATCCCCTGCCGGCAGTGGAGCAGCCGACACCTACGCGGACGCTCCCGACTACCACCGCCTGGTCGAGGCGGCCATCGCCCGCCTCGACCCGGACGCCAAGGCCCGGCTGCTGTCCGGCCAGGACCTTTGGTCGCTTCCGGCGCTGCCGGAGATCGGGCTCGCCTCACTGGTCATGTCCGACGGACCGGTCGGCGTACGAGGCTCCGGCTGGTCACCGGACGACCCGTCCCTGACCCTGCCCAGCCCGACCGCGCTCGCCGCGTCCTGGGATCCCGCACTGGCGCGGACCGTGGGCCGGGTACTGGCCCAGGAGGCCCACCGCAAGGGCGTACACGTCCTGCTCGCCCCGACGATCAACCTGCACCGCTCGCCCCTGAGCGGGCGCCACTTCGAGGCGTACTCCGAAGACCCGCTGCTCACCGCACGGATCGGCGCCGGATACGTCACCGGTCTCCAGGAGAGCGGCGTCGCCGCAACCCTCAAGCACTTCGTCGCCAACGACGCCGAGACCGAGCGCTTCACCGTCGACAACCACGTGGGCGAGCAGACGCTGCGCGAGCTGTACCTGGCCCCCTTCGAGGAGATCATCGCGACCGCCCGGCCCTGGCTGCTGATGTCCGCGTACAACTCCGTCAACGGCAGCACCATGACCGAGCACCGCGCCCTCCAGATCGGCGTACTGCGTGAGGAATGGGGCTTCGACGGGGTGGTCGTCTCCGACTGGCTCGCCGCCCGCGACACCGTCCGGGCGATCGAAGGCGGCCTGGACGTCGCCATGCCCGGACCGCACACCGTCTACGGACCGGCGCTGGCCGCCGCCGTACGGAACGGCACGGCCGACGAGACGGCCATGGACGAGGCCGTTCGGCACGTGCTGCTGCTCGCCGCCCGACTGGGGCTCCTGAAGGGAGCCGGGCCCGCCGCCCCCGCCGACCGGCGTCCGTCCCCGCTGGACGGTGCCGCCGTCGCCCGCGACACCGCCGCCCGCTCCTTCGTGCTGCTCCGCAACGAGGGTGGAATCCTGCCTCTGGACCCGGCGGACGACACCATCAGCGGTGATGGCATCGCCCTCATCGGCCACGCCGCCCGCCACGCGCGCATCCTCGGCGGCGGCTCCGCGACCGTCTTCCCCGGCCACGTCGTGTCCCCCCTGGACGGACTGCGCGCCGCCCTGCCCGCCGGCACCCCGCTCACCTGGGCCCAGGGCGCCGACCTCAGCGAGGGCCTGAACTCCGCTGCCGACGGCTTCACCCTGCGCGCCGTCCTGCACGGTGCCGACGGCAAGGTGCTCGCCGACACCCCGCTGCCCGACGGACGAATCCGATGGATGGCCGAAACACTCCCCGGTGGCGCGGACTTCGACGCACTGGACTCCGTCGAACTGCTCGGCACCTTCACGCCGCGCACCGACGGACCGCACACATTCGGCACCCGCGGCCTCGGCGCCTTCCGGCTCACCGTGGACGGCGCCACCCTCTTCGACGGCCTCCACCGGCCCGCCGACGCCGACCCGCTGGAGGCCGTCACCGGGCGACCGGTGCCGCGCGGCACGGTGGACATGAGGGCCGGGCACCCGGTCGAGGTCAGCCTGCTCGCCCGGGAGCCCCGCATGAGCTACGGATCGTTGCGCGGCGTCACCTTCGGACTCGCCCACCGCGAAGCCCCCGGCGAGGAGGACCGGCTGATCGAAGAGGCGGTCGCCGCCGCCCGTGCCGCCCACACCGCGATCGTGGTCGTGGCCACCACCGAGACCGTGGAGAGCGAGGGCTTCGACCGCAGTTCCCTGCGACTGCCGGGACGCCAGGACGAACTGGTCGCCCGCGTGGCCGCCGCCAACCCCCGTACCCTCGTCGTGGTCAACGCCGGCGCACCGGTCGAGATGCCCTGGCGCGAGGACGTGGCAGCGGTACTGCTGACCTGGTTCCCCGGCGAACAGGGCGGCGCGGCCCTCGCCGATGTCCTCCTCGGCCGCGCAGAACCGGGTGGCCGCCTCCCCACGACCTGGCCCGCACGCCTGAACGACGCTCCCGTCCGCCAGGTCACGCCGCAGGGCGGGGTACTTCGCTACGACGAGGACACATCCATCGGCTACCGCGCCTGGCAGCGGCACAGGGCCGAGCCGGCCTACGCGTTCGGCTACGGGCAGGGATACACCACCTGGGAGCACGAGCACCTCGTCCTCGCCGACGACCGCACGCTCCGAGTCCGCGTCCGCAACACCGGCTCCCGGCCCGGCCGCGAAGTCGTCCAGGTCTATGTCTCCGCGCCGGAGGGACTGAAGGGTCCGGACCGTAGGCTGGCCGGCTTCGCCTCCGTCACGGCGGACCCCGGCGAGAGCGTGGAGGCCGACATCGCTCTGCCCGAGCGAGCCTTCCAGATCTGGGACACGGCCACCCGCAACTGGACGACCCGACCGGGCCGGTACGTGATCCAGGTCGCGCGCCACGCGATGTCGCCCACACTCGACGCCGAACTGCACATCCCGGGCTGACCGCCGGCGCGCCCCTCATACCGCGGGGAGGCCGGAAACCTGACGCCCGGTCTCCCCGCACTCCCAGCCCGCCCCCCAGGGGCCACAGGAAAGAGAAGGACCCAGGACACATGGACGCCGATGTCGTCATCGTCGGAGCCGGGCTCGCCGGACTCGTCGCCGCCCACGAACTGACCTCGCGCGGCCGGCGCGTCGCCCTCGTCGACCAGCAAGGCCCCGCCGACCTCGGCGGGCAGGCGTACTGGTCGTTCGGCGGCCTCTTCCTCGTCGACTCGCCGGAGCAGCGCCGCATGGGCGTCAGAGACTCCCTGGGCCTGGCCTGGAACGACTGGCAGGGCAGCGCCGGGTTCGACCGGCTTGCCGACGAGGACACCTGGGCCGTCCGCTGGGCTCGTGCCTACGTGGAGTTCGCCGCCGGGGAGAAGCGCGCATGGCTGGCCAGCCACGGGATCTCCTTCCTGCCGACCGTGGGCTGGGCCGAGCGCGGGGGCCTGCGCGCGGGAGGGCACGGCAACTCCGTGCCTCGCTTCCACGTCGCCTGGGGCACCGGCCCGGGCGTCGTCGAACCCTTCGTGCGCCAGGCACGGCAGGCGGCCGACGCCGGCCTGCTCACCCTCCACCACCGCCACCGTGTGGACGAACTGATCGTCGGCTCCGACGCGGTCCAGGGCGTACGAGGTGCGGTGCTGGCCGAGGACACGGCACCCCGCGGGGCCGCCACCACCCAGACCGAGACCGGCGAGTTCACACTTACAGCGCAGGCCGTCATCCTCACCACCGGCGGTATCGGTGCCAATCACGAGCTCGTGCGGAGGCACTGGCCGGCGCGCCTGGGCACCCCGCCCTCGCACATGGTCACCGGCGTCCCCGCGTACGTCGACGGCCGGATGCTCGACATCAGCGCCGCAGCGGGGGCGCGCCTGGTCAACCGCGACAGGATGTGGCACTACACCGAGGGCCTGACCAACTGGAACCCGATCTGGCCCGGACACGGCATCCGAGTCCTCCCCGGCCCCTCACCCATGTGGTTCGACGCCCTCGGCAGGCGCCTGCCCGACCCCTGCCTGCCCGGCTACGACACCCTCGCCACCCTCCGACACCTGCGCACCACACCAGACATCGCCGACTACGACCACTCCTGGTTCATCCTCACCCAGAAGATCATCGAGAGGGAGTTCGCCCTCTCCGGCTCCGAGCAGAACCCGGACATCACCGGCAAGGACCGCGCCGCGTTCCTCCGCGCCCGTCTCTTCGGCAAGGGCGCGCCGCCCGCCGTCGACGCCTTCCAACGAAACGGCGAGGACTTCGTCACCGCCACCACCCTCGACGAGCTCGTCACCGGCATGAACAGGCTCACCGACGAGCCCCTGCTCGACGCCGCCGCCCTCCGCCGCCAGATCGAGTCCCGCGATCTGCAGATCGCCAACACCTACAGCAAGGACTCCCAGGTCCAGGGCATCCGCAACGCGCGCCGCTACCTGGGCGACCGCCTCGCCCGCACCGCCGCGCCCCACCGCATCCTCGACCCGGCGCACGGCCCCCTGACAGCTGTCCGCCTCCACGTCCTCACCCGCAAGACCCTCGGAGGCATCCAGACCGACCTGGACTCCCGTGCCCTAGGGGCGGACGGTCGCCCTGTAGACGGCTTGTACGCGGCGGGCGAGGTCGCCGGCTTCGGCGGCGGCGGAGTCCACGGCTACAACGCCCTGGAGGGAACCTTCCTCGGCGGCTGCCTCTTCAGCGGCCGCCAGGCCGGCCGCGCCGCCGCGGCACAGTGCGCCGCGTGACCCGACTCCTCCGGCAGGGTGTCGTAGAGTCACGAACTCTCACCGATCATGCAGACATCCTTGGTCTCAAGGACCTGACCCAGGCTTGGCGGATCTGGCTTCGTTCATCTTCTGGGGTTCTGGCTCAACTTCCGTGATGAGGACACGCTGAGTAATCCTTGGGGGATGACGCCCTGGCCAACTCTCGCCGGGGCCCTTGCGCTCCGCCTGCTGCCTTGACGGCGGATCACTACGTTATTTTGATCGCGTTCAAATATAGTTGGGGTTCGGCCGATGAGGCTGTGAGAGGGGCGGCTGCCCGAGGGTGTGGGGAGGGGGGCGTGAGCCGACAGTTGTGGCGCTCAATCGCTTTCATAGGGGTGGTGGTGGCGCTGACGGTGTCCTGCGGCTGGGCTGCGGCGATTTATGCCGCAGAGGTTTCAGCGGATCAGGTTGAGGGGCAATGGACCAACGAGGCGGGCACATCCCTGACCTTCCATGAGGATCACACCTTCGCTGCGGAGCACTTCGACGAATTGCCCGTCGCGTCAGACTGCACGAACCCTTCGGCCCTGTCGTCTGGCCGCTGGGCCTTCTATTCCTCAGCTGCAGCCGACCAGATCAACGCCGCTGACGAGACGGCCACACGCGGCACCGTTTTGTCGCTGATCTTCTCCGCCGGCAACTGCGAGGTGGACGTCTATCTCTTCGGTGACGATGACGACCCTTCGATGTGTCCGACCGGGGACCCGGATGCCGGCTGTCCCAGCGACGGCTATCTCCACCGAAACCAGACTGCGGCTCCGGCTCTTGAAACAGCCGTAACTCGGCCGGATGGCTCAGGTAAGTAGTACCCGCTTCCGCAACAGTTGGAAGCCTGCACGGCCGAACATCTGTCGCTTGAGCATCTTGATCCGGGTGCCCGGTGTCCCGGCCGCGCGCTTCATCTTCTCTGCGCCGGAACTACGCCTGGGCCGCGTGGTGTCCACGCCGGCTTTCGAGATCCGGCCGTCCGCCCGGCATGGCTTCGTCGGCGCTGAGGACGTGGTCCCGGGCGAGACGGAGACGGCGACGCGGGCGCAGGTGCGTGCGTCCCTGAGCGTCGTGAGGAAGCTGTTCGTGCCACGGGAACCGGTGCTGGGGGACGTGACCGTAGGGGTCCGCCCGATTCCGGCGGGCGACGGCGTGCTCTGCGCCCCGCTGGCGAGTGCTCCGGGGGCGTCGTGCTGGCTGCGCATCCCGGGGTGACGCTCGCGGCCTCGCTTGCGCTGCGTGCGGCGGAACAACTCGGGAATCCCTAGTGACCTGAGTCAGAGGTTTGTTGTTGGTTTGGTATGAGTCGTCCGGGTCCGAAGATTTCCGCCGTTGTCGGTGACCGATGCCCAGCGGGCCGTGCTCAAGGGCTCGTTACGTTGTCGCGCGACGTCTCAGGCTTTGGCTCAGCAGTCGCGGATCGTGTTGGAGTGTGCGGAGGGGCACTCGGTCATGGAAGTGTCGCGCCGGCTGCGGATCGCGCCGGACACGGTCCCGTACCTGGCGGCGGCGCTTCCTGGAACACGGCCCGGACGGGCTCGGCGACGGGCCGCGTCCTGGTGTTCCCCGCAAGATCACTGACGCCGATGTCGAGCGGGTGATCGTCAAGACACTCGAAGAGACACCGAAGAACGCGACGCACTGGTCGACCCGCTCGATGGCCGCGGCGACGGGCATGTCACAGTCGACCGTCTCGCGGATCTGGCGGGCGTTCGCGCTCGCGCCGCACCGGTCCCAGACCTTCAAACTGTCGACAGACCCGTTCTTCATCGACAAGGTCCGCGATGTCGTCGGCCTCTGTCTCGACCCGCCGGAGAAGGCCCTGGTCCTCTGCGTGGACGAGAAGTCGCAGATCCAGGCCCTGGACCGGTCCCAGCCGGTCCTGCCGATGATGCCCGGCGTTCCCGAACGCCGCAGCCACGACTACGTCCGCGCCGGCACCACCACTCTCTTCGCGGCCCTGGAGGTCGCCACCGGCAAGGTCATCGGTTCCCTGCACCGCCGCCACCGGGCCATCGAGTTCAAGAAGTTCCTGGCCAAGCTCGACAAGGAGGTCCCCGCCGGGCTCCAGGTGCATCTGATCCTCGACAACTACGCGACCCACAAGACACCCGAGATCAAGTAGTGGCTGTTGGCGCACCCACGGTTCCACCTGCACTTCACGCCCACGAGTGCGTCGTGGCTGAACCTGGTGGAGCGGTGGTTCGCCGAGCTCACACAGAAGAAGCTCAAGCGAGGCGTCCACCGCTCCGTTCAGGCCCTCGAACGCGACATCCGGGCCTGGCTCGCCGACTGGAACGAGCAACTTAAGTCTTTCGTCTGGACGAAGACCGCCGACGAAATCCTCGAAAAGGTCGCCGCCTACCGCCACCGAATCTCTGACTCAGGTCACTGGGTTGTGTTGTTGAGACCTCGGTAAGAGCTGATGAACCCTCCCACATGACTCATTCTGACCCCTCGGAGTACGGCGAAAGGGATGCGCTGCCTTCCGTGACGATGCCGTACACGTCGTCCGTGGTGAGCTCCTGCTGCTGTGTGCGGTCTCCCTCGAAGAACATGACGCGGCGCGAGTGCCCCATACGCGCGAAGCGTTTGATGATTTCCTGTGCGATGCCGGGGAGCAATTCGGCCGGTGCCGAGAGGGCGGCGAAGGTGCCGTCGTGGAAGTCTCCGGTTCGTGGGTCGCGCAGCGTGGCCCAGCTTCCTCTTCGGGGGAGGATCTGCAGGAGGTAGGTGTACGTGCCTGGGTGGGAGGCGGCGTGCGGAGCGGCCGGTGATGTGCGCTGGTCACTCTTCTGGACTGTGGCGATCAGGTAGTTAGCGTCCCCTGCAGGGCCAGCCAGGATGTGCATGCGCCTGGAGCGTCCCCAGGCGTCGGGGGCCAGCACACCTTCGCGTTCCAGGTCGAGCAGAAGGGACTGGACGAGTCCATCGCGGGTCGAGCCGTCGCTCATAGTGCCAGGGCCAGCCCTGCGGATGTGGAGAAGGGGTGCGTCATCGGGGATGAGAGGGAGGAACTTGGTCACCACAGCGAGGGCTTCGTCCGTCGTCGGACGGATGGGGCCGTCCCGTACAACGACTACGCCTTCGATGGCGTCCGGATCCACTGGTGTTACGTCGGGGCGACCGGTAGGGAGAACTGGTACGGACAGTCCCTGGCCGTCGCAGTTGGTGTTCGTGCAGGAGCCTACGACCACTTCCGGCGCGTCAACGGAGGCTGTGTGCGAGGTCGGCCTCTGCGCCTTCAAACAGTCCCTGCACAGCGTGTACCGGCATTTCTGGCATTGCATGCCGATGGGGTTCGTCGGCTGGAAGTGCACATCGTTGTCGGCAAACAGGACCGTGTGCGTCGAGTACCAGCGGCCGTCGCAGGCCGAGCACGCCGTCGTGATCGGCGCCAGCAGTGCGTTCCACTGCTGCATTTCGGTTACGGGTTCGGGGGACGCGAGCCGCGTCGTGCGGCTCTGGGCCAGCACTGAGAGCGCCACGAACAGCCCGTCGGGGTTTTCCGGGTCACGGCGCAGACCGCGCAGGACTTCGTCCAGCGCGGTACGGTGCCGCCCTTCCGCCAGCAGCCCCGCCACCGTGCGCCGCAGGTCCGTGAGGTGCGGGCTTCGTTTCCATTCCGACAGTTCGAATCGCCGCATGGAGGTTACTGCCAATCTGCTAGTTCGGTTGCTTCGGCATGCCGCCCGGCTCTGGTCAGCGTCTGCACTGCCGTCTGCCGTGCGGTCTCGAAGAGAGCCGGGGGCAAGGGCGTTGCCAGCAACCGGTTGAGCTGGCTGATGGCCTCGTCAAGCCGATCGAGCCGGATCAGCACTTGGGCCAGCGAGAGTGATCTGCGCTGCTGGTCGATCTGGGGCAGGGGAGTCCCCGGGGCTTCGACCGGCGGTCTCCGGACCGCTCGGGCAAGCATCTCAGCGAGCATGGTGAACGACTGCGGACGCTCTGACAGGTGTTGCTGCAGGCAACTCGACAAGAGGATGCTGATGCCCTCACCGGGCGGGGTGACGGGTACCTGGGTCAGCTCGGACTGCCCCCAGTAGTAGAGCTCGCTCTGACGATGATTCGGGCCCGGGGACGCGTAGTAGTCCAGCAGTTGCGCCCGCTGGGTGACTGGGTCGGGTGCCAGGGCGAAGGGGTAGGGGAGCTTGCCCGTGCACGCCTCGTAGAGGAGCACGCCGAAGGAGAAGATGTCGGCGCGGGTGTCGCAGGGCTCTCGCCGCAGCACCTCGGGCGCGGCGTACGCCCAGGTGCCGCCCCGCGCGCCCGCGAAGCGTCCGTCCTGGATACGCACCCGTTGGGCCAGACCGAAGTCGGCGACCTTGGCGTGACCGGTGTCGTCGATGAGTACATTTGACGGTTTGAGGTCGAGGTGGGCCACCTCAATGACTTTGGACAGATGGGCCATGCCGGCGCACACCTGCTGCAGGATTTCGGCGAGTGAAGGCCCGTGCCCCAGTCGGATCAGGTCGGTCAGGGTTGAGGGCGCGTAGTCGAAGACGATGCCTGGCTGCCCGCGCACATCGATGACGCCGAGCGTGGTGACGGTGTGCCGGTGCGGTTCGAGCCTGAGTAACATCTCGAGTTCGCCGTCGCCGACGAGTGCGCCGGACAGCGGGATCTTGATCGCGCGGCGGCCGCCGCGCTCGATGTCATCGACGATGAGGACCCATGCCTGCCCGCCGCGGCGGATCTCCGCCACCGCCCAGCGGTCGGACAGCACCTCACCGATGGCAGCGGGCGCGCCTGAGGGCGGTGGAGGTGGCTCGTATGGTCCGGCGGCCGTCAGGTCGGTGTTGGTATTGGAGTCCAACTGATCGATCTCCCTTTCACTCAGGCGTCACGTTCGCATTCGGGTCGAACAGATCCGGCGCGGAGAACTCCACCAGCATCGTTCCGCTCGCGACGGTCAGCCGGTCCTTGTCCCCGACCGGGCAGGAGTCCCCCTTGGCGAGCTTCAACTGGCGTGTGGCGCCTGCCAGGAATGCAGGGTGGGAGCCCAGATGCTGGTAGGTCAAGGTGGTACCGATCAGGGTGAGATGACCGTGGAAGCGACTATCACGGTGGTCCGGCAGGTACACACGGTTGTGTGAGTTACGGCCGAGCGAGACGGTGAAGTCATCGGATTCCAGAATGAGTTCGATCGAATTGCCGCGCAACCACGACAACCGAAGTGTGCCGTCGGTGAAACGGCGGACGGGTGCGGCCAGACGCAGGCGCTCGGGGGCGAGCGCGACGAGTTGCTCGGCCGGGGCGAGCAGCACGGTGTCGCGGTTCCAGCGCCCTGAGTTGAGACGGGCCGACACAATGCCGATGACGCTGCCCGTACCGGTGAGCAGCACCGGTGCGCCGCTCATGCCCGGCTGGGCGTGCTGGCAGCTCACCTTCACCCAGGCCTGGCCGTTTTGCGCTGTGGTACCGACGTAGTGGCCGACGCCGGAGTCGTAGTCGCGGGACGCGGCGAATCCGCGTAGGTGGACCGGGTCACCGGGGGTGGCGCTCGTATGCGAGGTGAGCGTCATCGGGCTCCAGTCATCGGCTTTGCGTACGTGGATAAGTGCCACATCGGTTGCACTGTTCGAGGACAGCGAGCAGTCGACGGGGAGCGAGAATCCGGGCGTGGCGATCGGCTCGAAGGTCCATTGCGCGGCTTGGTGAGACGCAAGGACATGAGCAGCGGTCGCGGCGAGTCCGTCGGCGGTAAGAACGACCGCTGTCGCAACGGGCTCACCGTCGCGCACCAGCCTTCCGATGGTGTCCACAGCGACGCCTCAGTCCGGGAACAGCCGGTTGGCCAGTTCGAGTAGGGGATCCTTGCCGGATCGGCGCTCAGCCGACAGCTGTTCCGTGTCCGACCCGCTGCTGGGGGCGCGGGATGCCTGGACCGCCGCCGCTAGTCTGTGACCATTGAGGGCCGCTGTCTCGTTGGCATTCGCACGGGACTCGGCGGTCTCGGTCCGGGCCGCCAGATCTGCCACCCGCTGCCTCTGCACCGTCGTACCGAACAAGGCGCCAATAGCCGCGAACGCGACGGCTTCCACAGAGCCGAGGACAACGAGCAGACGCGACCAGGCGACTTCGCTCGCGTCGGTATTGAACGCCAACCAGGCGAGAAGCCCGAGCCACAGCGTAATAACCGTGACTGCGACGACGAGCGCGGTCCCGACAAGCGGCGTGCCCGGCGCTGCTGCATCCGTCGTCCCGGCGCCCGCCTCGACAGCCGCATTCTCGGTTTCAGACACATGCCCCCCTACATACCGCAGCCGCCCGAAGCACTTCCCAGTCGGCTGTACGACCCCTGACTACCCTCTGTACCCCGCCGGACCCTCCTTGGTCCCTGGGGCGCGCACTGATGCCTGATCGTCACTATGGTGCGCGAAACAGAGCTGGGGCGCCGGGCATTCCAGCAACTTGCTGAACAGTGAGCCTTTCCGATCTGGCGCTGGTGACAACGCGTTGGACGGCCCTGCACAACAACGATGCTCCTGGTGGACGGGTTCTCGACCAAGATCACCCGTGTCTGCCAGCTGCGCGACCTCCTGAACATCGCAGCCCGCGCTCCTTGGGGTTTTCCGCAGTGGAACGCCAACGATCCGGAAGGCGAGGACGTACGGGCCGCCTCGGTCTACTTCCTCAACCGCCGCCAGCGGCACCTGTCCGTACTTGACATCGTCTGGTTCGGGTAGCCACTCACAAGCTGACGCGACCTGGAGCAGAGCGAAGAGACCTCGAAGCCGAGTGTTGCAACGGCCACTGACAGGCTGCGGGAGAACGCGGGAGGTTCAGTCGAGCAGGTCGTACTCTCCGGGCGTCCAGTCGGCGAACAGGGTGAGCGCCTTCTCCTTCTCGGCCCGTTCGGGCGCGGTGCCAGTGGCCGGCCACCAGTTCTCGACGTGGTGGGCGTCGACGAGGACGGATTCGCGGTACCCGCCGAAGTCGCCGGGGTCTTCGGCGACACCGATGTGGATGGGGGTGTCGTCGGGCAGGCCCTTGATGGCCTCGCGGAGTTGCGCGGCGTTCCATACCTGCGGTGCGTGGTCAAAGACGTCGGTCATGCGCACAGAGTGCCGGGCCGGGCGGCTTTGCTGATGGAGACACGGCTGTACCCCGGGCCAGAGCGCTGATCCGGGGTACAGGGGTCTTCGCGCGGGAGGTAGGGGCAGACCATGCGGTGCGCGATGCGGCACCGGGTTCCGGGGAGCGGTTCGGCGTCCCAGAGGTTCATCGCGGCCCCCGTCCGTGGTGATGATCCACCGTCGGCGCGGGCAGGCCGTGATGAGTAACCTACTTCTACCCGTCAACGGAGGCGATTGCCGAGGTCACCAGTCTGCTGGCGCCCATGGCGCCGGCCGCTGACGCGACGCCGGGCGTCCTGGTGGTGCTCATCACGCTCCTGGCGACGTCCTCTGCTCTCATGTGTCCAGTAGCCATGAGGCCCGTTGTTCGTCGACGCCTCCACGCCATCCTGCGAGTGGCACCGTGATGTCCGAGCGTGGCGCGCCGCGTAGCCTGCGGGATGCGGTGTGCCTCTCGGCGGTGGTGATGAACCGGTCCCACATCGGTGGCAGGGCTGGGCTGGGAAGCACCCCAATCTCGGCAAGTCCGATAAGGATGCCGTACCGCTGATACTTGTCAGTACCGGGCACGATCTTCGCCCGCGCGATCTCCTTCTCCAGCTCGCTCGGTCTCATCCCCGCCGGCGCTGAGCGGATGAGACCGAGCAACGCGCGCAGCCGCTCGCGGTCGTCCTCTTCCGGGCGAGGCAGCCCTTCCGCTGCGGCGGCTTCCAGGTCCGGCAGATAGTGCTCCGGTATCTCGTTCCATGCCCAGCCGAGTACGAGACGCAGCAGCGCTTTTGTGACATCGACGTCGGACACCGGCTTCAGACCGCAATCAGGGACACCGTCTTCCTCTCGCGGCGCCGTGCTGAGGAAGCGCGCCCATCCGTAGGAGATCACTGTCTGCCGCCCGCGCGGAGCGGACCCCAACCCCGCGACGAACGCCGGGAGTACCGTGTCCTCATTCAGCAGCGCAGCCGCTGAGACGGCACGCTCGACGATCTCAGACGCAGCCCACTGTTCGCGCTCATGCACCGGCCACCCCGCGCGGTGAGCTGCCGCAACGTCTGCGGGATCGCCGGATTGCTCAGCTCCCTTGACCGTTCCGGCGCGAGTGAAGCGATACCCGTAGCAGCGCATCAACGGCTCCAGGGCCATTTCCCCAGGTACTCGTCGTGACGTGGCACTCATAAAGATCAAGTCTACTGCTCGGATTTTCTCCGCAGGCGACATGATGCAGCTGCCTGCCGACCCCGCGGGCGCTGCCGTGGAAGGAGCAAGGTCTTCGTGCGGTGGGCACGATAGTGATCTCCTCCAAGAGGGCGGCCTGCAGTGTGTTGTCGGGGCGGTCCGGGCAGGGCGTGGCGTTCTCGGTGCCGAGCCCACCTGCACTCCACCGACGACCCCCCACTCCCGGCGAAGATCACCGTGGAGCTCCCTCCCGGAACCGCCGACCGGCTGCTCGCGCAGGTACGGCTGCTGATGGTCCGCCAGGTCACCTCCCCCTGGTGGGAGGGATACGGCCACGCCACCACCTACCGCGAACAACACGACCACCTCGACGTCCCCGCCGACCACGTCACCGACAACGGCCACCGGCTGGGCCGGTGGATCCTCAACGCCCGCCAGCACCACCGCAAGGGCTGGATGCCTGCCGACCGCATCACCGCCCTGAACCGGCTCGGCATGATCTGGCACACCCGCGACCAGGCCAACGAGCAGCTCATCGCCCATGCCCGCGCCTACCACACCGCCCACGGGCACCTCCGCGTTCCCCGCGACCACGTCACCGAGGACGGCTACCCGCTCGGCAGCACCCTCAAGATCCGCCGCAGCCGCTGCGCACACGGCGCCGTCCACACCGACGTGGTCCAGGCTCTGGACGAGCTCGGCATGATGTGGGACCTCCGCGAGGCGTTGTCACGTTGTCGGGGGTATAGGCGTCTGGCGGTGCGTCAGGGCGTGGTCGAGGCGGCTGTCGGCTGTCGGTCAGGCCGTAGCGGGCAGGCCGGAAGCGCCGGTGATCTGGTCCCAGACCGTGAACCGGACGGTCATCTCGAGGCGGTGGTCGGGTGCGGTGCGGTGACAACGGCCGGGTCGGAAGTGGGGTGAGATGCCGCTGAAGGCGGCCAGGAATCTTTGGGCGCCACCGACGCTGCGGAAGCCCTTCATCGCGCGCTCGCGCTGCCGGGTGGGCTGGTGCGAGTTCTCCGCCCGGTTGTTCAGTCCTTTGTGGGAGCGGTGCTCGACCGAGGGCATGACTTCTCGGTGGGCTGCGCTGTAGGAGCGCAGCTTGTCGGTGACCACCACCCGCGGCACCGAGCAGGTCTTGTTGAGCAGTGTGCGGAAGAAGCGCCGGGCCGCAGCGGTGTCCCGCCGGTTCTGCACGAGGATGTCCAGGACGGCGCCGTCGCACGGCCCGCCACAGGTACTTCAGCTCTCCGTTGATCTTGATGAAGACCTCGTCCAGGTGCCACTTGTCCCCGGGCCGGGGCCGACGGCGGCGCCGTCCGTCGGCATAGGCCTGCCCGAACTTCAGACACCAGCGGCGCACTGTCTCGCAGGAAACGATCACGCCGCGCTCGAGCATCAGCTCCTCGACCTCACGGAATGACAACGGGAAGCGGAAGTACAGCCGTACCGCGTGTGCGATCACCTCCACCGGGTACCGGTGCCCCTTGTACGACGGCGACGCGGACGACACGAGCGAACCCCTCCCGGCACGATCAACTCCAAGATCATCCCAGGCCGGTCAGTTAACGTGACAACGCCCGCCACGCGCATGAGCACCGGATCGGTGATCCGCTCCGTGTCGGCGAGGAGCAGCGGCTCCAGCTCGCCCGGGGTGTACGAGGAGACCAGGACCAGGTCCGCCGGAAGATCCGCGACGGCCCGGCCGACCCCGGCGTTCAGGGCGAGCCGGAGATCGCGCGGGCGCGGGTAGACCATCGCGGCCCACTCCTGCAGGCAGCCGACGTCACATCGTGCAGGCCATGCCCGGCGGGCAGCGGTCCGCCGTACGGGGAGAGCACACCATCGATCTCGATCGCAATGTATGGACGCATATCCGCAGAATACGGAATAGATAGTCACGCAACGACCAAATGCCTTTATTGCCTTACCAGTTGGGCGTACTTGCCGGGATCCCCGCCCGCGTACGCGAGGGAGATTTCACCCGCCCGGGACCGTCCCCGAGCCCGGCAAGCCACCCCGCGCGGGCGGCTTGCCCAGCCGGGAGCCCTGTCCCGCTCCCGCCCCGGGAAGGGGTTGCACCGGGAGGGGGCTGCACCGGGGGCTGGAGAGGTGCACCGGGCGGGGGACCGGAGGTACTACCGCAGGTGTGAACCCCCCGAAACGGACACGGCCCGTTTCCGCAGCTCAGCACCGGCGGGCAAGCCACCCTGGAGCGCCGACACCTCTAATTCGATAGCAATTAGAGGTTCTGGATCTCTGACGGGCCCGGCGGACGGTGTCTGCCAGGGCAGGACGTGTGTGGTCCGGTCGGTGCCGTGGTGCCCCCTACGACACCTCCGACCGTGCGAGGTCTTTGAAAAGACCGGTGGCGCTGGGCGCCGGCCGGTCCTCGCACGTTCTGCCCCCACAGGCCCGTCAGGTTCGGCATCCTCGATGGATGAGCTGCCGCACGGTGACGCGTTTCTCCTCACGAGCTTCGAGCTCTGGACACGGCGTGCGCCCGTGCGGCCTTGCGGTGCCGCGCACGGCTGATGAGGTGGCGGACCTTGGAGTCCTGGAATTAGTGCGCCGTGCGGCCCCGTGTGCTCGCGTTCGAGAAAAGCATCGGCGAAGGGGCGGGATCCATGGACGTGTTCTGCGGGATCGACTGGGCGGAGGGACACCACGACGTAGCGCTCGTCGACGGCACCGGCAAGCTGCTGGCCAAGTGCCGCATCGGCGACGACCTGGACGGCTACCGCCTGCTGCTGGGCCTCCTGGCCGAGCACGGGGACACCGCCGAGGCGCCGATCCCGGTGGCGATCGAGACCAGCCGCGGCCTCCTGGTCGCCACGCTGAGGCAGGGGCCTCGGTAGATCTTCGCGGTCAACCCGATGGCGGCCTCCCGCTACCGCGACCGCCACGGGGTGAGCCGCAAGAAGTCGGACCCCGGCGACGCGCTCGTGCTCGCCAACATCATCCGCACGGACATGCCGATGCACAGGCCGCTGGCCGCCGACACCGATCTGGCCCAGGCCGTGGCCGTCCTGGCCCGAGCTCAGCAGGACGCGGTCTGGAGCCGGCAGCAGCTCTGCAACCAGCTCCGTTCCCTGCTGCGTGAGTACTTCCCGGCGTTCCTGGAGGCGTTCAAGGACAAGCAGGGCGGTCTGGCCCGCCCGGACGCCCGCCGGGTCCTGGCGGTGGCACCGACGCCCGCGCTGGCTGCCAAGCTGCCGCTCTGGCGCTTGACGGCCATGATGAAACGGGCCGGCCGCCGCAGGAACATCGAGGCCGATGCCGAGCGACTGCAGCCGCTCTTCCGCCGCGAAGCCCCGCACCACGTCCCGCTGGTCGAAGACGCGATGGGCAAGCAGGCCGCGGCCCTGCTTCTGCAGCTGGACGCCGCCTGCGAAGCAGTCGCCGATCTCGGCGAAGCCACGGAGGAAGCCTTCCGAGTCCATCCCGACGCCACGATCATGCTGAGCTTCCCCGGCATCGGCTCCCAGATCGGCGCACGGATCCTCGCTGAGATCGGCGACGACCGCACCCGGTTCGCCACCGCCGGAGGGCTGAAGGCATACGCGGGCGCTGCCCCCATCACCCGCGCTTCCGGCAAACGCCACTACGTCGGACGCCGGTTCGTCAAGAACAACCGGCTCAACCACGTCGGCCACCTCTGGGCCTTCGCCTCCCTCAGCGGCTCGGCCGGCGCCGACGCCCACTACAGGCGACGACGGACCGGCGGGGATTGGCACATGCAGGCGCTGCGGCACCTCTTCAACCGCATGCTCGGCCAGCTCCACCACTGCCTCTTGGCAGGGGTTCCGTTCGATGAAGCGATCGCCTTCCCTGCAGAGCCCCAGCCAGCAGGAACAGCCACTGCGTGAAGCAGAACGGGGCAGCTTGTCCAGGAGTGGCAGGGGAGACGATCATTCGGCCATGAGACCCGAAGTGCAGGCTTTCGTTGCCGATGGACCGCTTCCCGACTGGGACGCGAGCGAGGAAGAGATCGACCGGCGTGAACGCCAGCTGAGGACGATCTCCCGTCCTGTCACCTCCGACGAGGCGACTGCCCTGGCCACCTGCTTCGGTCCCGACGACTGCTACGGCGTCGCCTGGACGCTCGTTCACCTGATCGAGACGGCTCCCAGCCCGGTGCCACAGTGGGAAGATCCGGGTCCGGAAGCTGGCGACTGGGCCGAGGTTCTGCGGGGGAGATGGGGCGGCGGCTTGACGGCTTAACTACATGAGGTGTCTTTCCCCGCGATAGCCAGGGGAAGAGGTACCACCCAGGGCGGGGCGGCGGGGCCGGACACCAGGCACACGAAGAAGTGGCGGACCCGCCGGTCCGCCCCTCACTCCCCGCCCGGCCTACCAGTGCATCCCGAGCGCATCAAGGTCCGCCCGCCGCTGCTCGGTGAGCTTGTCGCCGCGCGCCTGGGTCAGGCCGTGGTGGCCCGCCTGGAGTTGTCCAAGAACACCCGGTTGCGGTGCGCGCCCAGCGGATCATCACTTTCAGCACGTGGGTGAATACGGAGTGATTCGGTCCGCTCGCCCCACCTCGTGGGTCCCGATGAAAGGGACAGCCATGCCTTCGACCATGCGTAACACCGTGCACAGGACGACGAGACCTCCCGTGGGCCGGCGGCTGGCCGCCACGGCGGTCGCGTTGGGCAGTTGTCTGGCGCTCGCCGTCCCGGTGGGAACCGCCCAGGCGGCGGCCGCCGACCCGGTGCCGACGGTCTTCTTCGGTGACTCCTACACCTCCAACTTCGGCATCGCTCCCTTCCAGCAGGACGACACCAAGAGGATCTTCTGCTTCCAGGCGAAGGAGAACTATCCCGCCGCCGCCACCCGGCGCCTGGCGGTCAAGGGCATCACGCTCGATGTCCAGTCGGACGTCTCCTGCGGGGGCGCCCTCGTCAAGGACTTCTGGAGCGAACAGCAGCTGCCCACCGGCAGTCTTCCGCCGCAGCAGGACGCCTTCAAGGCCGACACCAGGCTGGCTGTCGGGAGCATGGGCGGCAACACGCTGGGCTTCCCCAGCATCCTCAAGCAGTGCTCCGACAAGCTCCGGGATCACGCGCTGCTGCCCGGAGAGCCGGTGGACCCGGACGAACCGGCCGCCAGGTGCAGCGAGTTCTTCTCGTCCGGGGACGGAAAGGCATGGCTCGACTGGCGGTTCGAGACGGTCAAGGAGGAACTGGAGGAGATGCTCACGCGGATGGTGTACGTCTCCCCGGAGGCCGATACCGTCCTGGTCGGCTACCCCAGGATCGTCCCCGCGGACACGGCCAAGTGCCAGACCCCGGCCCCCGGCCAGAAGGAACTGCCGCTCGCCGACATCCCCGCGGACGCCCTGCCGGTCCTGGACCAGATCCAGAATCGGCTGAACGACGTCATGAAGGAGGCCGCCACCGCAGAAGGCGCCGCCTTCGTGGACCTCTACGGCCACACCGGCGACAACACGGCGTGCGACGGCGTCAACCGGGGCATCGGTGGCCTCCTGGAAGACTCCCAGCTCAACCTCGGCGGCGAGCAGTCGATCCCGTGGTACGCGCACCCCAGCGAGAGGGGCCGTGACATCCAGGCCGAGCAGGTCGCCGCCAAGGTCGAGCAGATCCTTAACCCGTAAGACCCGCAGAGCGCATACGGCTCCCGGGCCCGCCGACACCCTTGACTGCCGGTGGACTCGGAAGCCCGTCAGCTTCCCCGGCGGCGCGGCCCGTTCGCTGAACCACGGACTTGGCAGCCGCCGCTGACCAGCCGCGCCGGGGCGGTGACTAGGACTCCACCGCCCTGGCGTCCGTGCTCACGCCTCGGCCCGCTCCGGGTCGCGCACCGGCCGGAGGCCGCCAGGCATCTCGGGCAGCAGGAACGAGTACCGGCCGAGCATGTTGACGTGGTGCCGGACGAACGGGGGGAGAGCCGGGCGACGGCGGCGTCCATGTACCGGGTGTTGAACAGGCCAGGGCGTTGAGGACCAGGCCGAGCGCGCCGAGCTGGTCCTCCATGCCGTCCGGGACCGACACGGTCCGAGGCAGCCCGTACTTTGCGATCGCCTGCAGCTTCACCTCTGCCGGGGAGGCGTCCCGGTGGGGCGGGCCGACCTCGATGTCCAGCAGATCACCCGCGAGGAACAACAGCGCCGCGCCCTACCGCCTCCGCCGACTCCAGGTGCTCGACGTGCTTTCGGGGGACTCTCAGGTGCCCTTCACGGGTGTGGAACTGCCGTGCCGCTGCGAGGTCTACTGCCCACTTCGAATCCTGCGTCTGCTTCACGGGCCGCTCATCATCCTCGGCGGGCTGGAGTCCGAGGGTGTTCTCCAAGATCCACTGCTGAACAGGCAGGAGCTGCTCCCACCCGTGCCGCTGCGCGGTGACCCAGCGTCCGAGATCCTTGCCCTGCACCATCACCTCGCCCGCAGCCGCCGGGAGAGGGCCGGCCATGCTGCGCGGCGAGCGCCGCGTCGTCGGCTGCCACGAAGGGCATTGCAGCAGTCCCGATCTCATCCTGGTCGCGTAGCGGACCTTGCCGACCAGACGCGGAAGCACCCACCGCGCGCCTGCCACGCTCGGTTGATGGGGATTCTTGAAGGCGGCCAGGGAGGCTCCTCGCATCACTCGCTCTGGTGTTCAACGAAGTGGGGAGTTTCAAGGAGCGTGGCCCGGGTCGTCGGCTTGGGTGTCCCGCTCGTGGAGTGTGCGGGCCGTGTCGAGACGTCGAGACGCTGACTTCGTGTCGGTGGCCAAGCCGGGATCCTCACGCACGGCCACACCAGCGATCAGCTGCCTGCGGAGAGGTCCCCGTCAAAGGAGCCGTGCCGTGAGTTCCATGCACCGCGTCCGGGCCGCGGAGAAGCCATAGGGCATCTTGGTTACCGCTTCGAAAGCACTCATCTGGACGTCCTCCTCGCCGCTCGCCTCGGCGTCGTAGGTCTCGAAGAGCTTCTCCTCGGCCACGTCCAATCCGGCCGCTTCAATGGCCTGGAGCAGGGCCTTGTGGTGGGCGCAGTGCTGCGCGGCGAGTTCCTCGACCTGCGGGTCGTGGGGGTCGACGGTGTCATCGAGGGCGGCGTCGGCCGCGTCGAGGCGGTCTGCCTCGGCCCGTAGGCCGGGATGGGTCGCCAGGGTGATGAACACGCTGGCCTGAATTGCGGCTCCCAGCGGCCCGAAGATCCGTTCCGTGACCAGCAGGGCGTCCAGGTCGGAGGGGCGCAGTGCGCCAGAAGGCAGGTGGCTGAGCCGGTCCGTGACCAACGAAGAGAGCAAGCCCAGTGGGCTGCCCACGACCCGCAGGCGCTGGACTGCCGCGCGCTGACGCTTGATATCGACCTCCTGGGCGGCCAGGGTCTCCTCCAACCGGCCCAGGACGTCCTCAACGTCCCGGGCTTCGTCGAAGGCGGCCCGCATGTCGTCCAGGCTGATGCCGGCCTCGGACATCTTGCGGATCCACAGCAGGCGGATCATGTCGTCGTAGCCGTAGCGGCGGCGTCCGTCTCCGCCTCGCTCGGGCTCCGGCAGCAGACCGATCTGGTGGTAGTGACGAATGGCGCGCGGGGTGGTTCCGGCGAAGGCGGCGGCATCGCCGATCTTGACTTCGCGGGGAGGCGTGGCGGAGGGGTACATCGCAGACAGGGCCTTTCGTGCTGTGGTGCCCTCGACGACACCACATGCCGCTACGGCATGTGCAACTACACACCACCCGGACCCTGACGGGCTATCGGGCGGTCCCTCGCCATTGGTGTCCCGTCCCAGGGAAAGGCCCGGAATGGGTGGGGAGATCCGTCGAGCCGGCGCGGAAACGACCACGGCCGGGCGTCGGGCAGCGCGGTTGTCCGTCCCGGCTGCCGTGCGGTGGCTGGGGACCGCGCCGACCGCGAATCGTGATGGCTCGGGCGCAGCAGCTGGGAGTCGTACTGCGGAGCACGGAGTTCGGTATCAGCCGCGCGCAGGCGTACCGGCTCCCAGGCGTCGCGGGCGCCCTGCCGTGATCCACGGTGCCGTCTGCGCGCGGACTCCCGTTCCCCGTCGCCGACGACCTGCTCGCCCGCCTCCCACCTATCCAGTTCGACCACATCAATTTTTTCGGCCGCTACGCCTTCACCCGAACTCCGGTCCCTGGCACACACCCGCTGGGCGACCCGCACACCACCGAAGGGGACGTCGAGGAGGAGTGAGCCTGCTGCCGGACACTCCAGGTCCTCGGTCCGGGAGTCCTACCCCTTCGACTTGCGACACCGCCGGGGCGCCGACGGCGCACGAGGCGGATCCCTCCCCGTGTGATCCAGTCAACTTATGTCACGACACATGTGTCGTGTAACATGTTCGATATGAACACTTCAGAGAAGATTCCGACCCTGGTCTTCGTCCCCTGCTTCTCCGGCGCTCCGTGGAGTGCCGAGCAGCTCGCCCCCTATGGCGACGCGCCCCAGCGCACGCTGCGCCTGCCCGAGGGCATCGACGACATGGAGCATTACGCCGACTATGTGGAGAAGGTGGTCGCGGACCTGGACGACTGGGTTCTGGTCGGAGACTCCTTCGGCGCGAACATCGCGCTCGCACTTGCCACCCGCTGCCCGAAGGGCCTGCGCTCCCTGGTCCTGTCCGGCGGATTCGCGGCCAACCCGGTCGACTCGAAGCCGTGGAAGGCACTGATGCGAGTGATCGGCAAGGCCCGTGGCCCGCTCTACACGCAGCTGACTCTGCGCGCCCACGCCCACCGCCTCGCCTCCCCGTTCGACGGCGAAGGGCAGGTGCCCTGGAGCGAGGCGCGCAGCCGCGAACTGTTCCTCGTCAATACCCCGGCCGCGTCCTTCGGCGCGCGCGTGCAGGCCAGTCTCATGGCCGACTACGTCGATGCGCTCGGCCGGGTCCAGGTCCCGACCCTGATCCTGTCCCCCTCGCATGACGTGCTGATCGGCGAGAACGCCTCCAAGATCATGCTGGAGGGCATCCCCGACGCCCGGGAGGTCGTGCTGCCGCGCACCGGCCACATGTTCCGCTTCTCCCACCCGGTCACCTATGCCACCGCGGTCGAGGACTTCCTCGCCGCCGCCCTGCCGGGATTCCGGGCGGGCGCGAGTGCGTAGGGCCGAACACCTGCGGTTCGCGATCCTGGCAGCCCAACGCGAGGGCAACCGGCTCCTGATCCAGGCCCTCAAACCCCACAGCATCACCCCGTCGCAGGCCGAGGTGCTGCGCCTGCTCCAGCAGCACGGCACCTTGAGCCTGAACGGGCTCGGACAGCTCCTGGTGTGCGAGAGCGGCACCAACCCCAGCCGACTGGTCGATCGCGTCGTCGCCGCCGGGCTCGTCGAGCGCCGCACCGCCGCCGAAGACCGCCGCTACCTCCACCTCAGCCTTACCCCCGAGGGCGAACGCCTGGCCACCGAGGTAGCCGGCATCGAAGAGCTCCTCTACGCCTCGATGGACGCCGCCTGCGAGGGCCTGGACACCAACGCGATGCTCGCGTTCCTGCACAACTTCATCGACACCCTGCCCTCAGGCAAAGCCCTCAACAAGCGCCTCGACCTCGACTGACGCCACGATCGCACGAGAGCAGTCGGCCGCGCCCGGCGAAGGAACGACCATGCAATTCGAGAACACCCTGACCACCCACGCGCCCTCCAACGAAGTCTTCACCTACCTCGCGCGGCCCGAGAACCTCCCACGCTGGAACTACGCGCTCGACCACACCGAGCAGACCTCCCCGGGACCGATCGGCGTCGGATCGACCTGCCGCCAGACCCGCGCTCCCGCGCCCGGCCGAAGAGCACTTCCGCATCACCGAGTACGACCTCCTGGCTTCATACGCGACAGTGAGCAGCAGCTCGGGGGCCGTATTCGAGATCGGCCGCCTACGGCTTCCGGAGGGGCGGGGCAAAAGACTCTTAATGGGTTTAGTCAAGCTGCCTGAGCGTCGCTGGCAGCCTTCTCGCGAGGGTTGTACTCCCTCTCATAGAGTCGGCCGTCCCGGAGCATGGCCCAAAGGATGGAGACTCGCTGGCGGGCGACCGCAATGACGGCCTTCTTATGACGACCCTTGTCATGTGTGTAGCCCTGGTACTTGCGGAGGTACATCTCGTTTTCCCACGTTCCCGTGGTCAAGCACGCGATCTGGCTGGACAGGAAGAATGCCCGCTGGAGGGGGCGACTGTACTGGGTCGGGCGCAGGCGGTTTCCCGTGTTCGATCCCGAGTCACGGGAGACAGGGGCCATCCCTGACGCGACAGCGAGTCGCCCAGAGGTCGGGAACCTGGAGATATCCCCGATCGCCGCGAGAAGTTCGGCCGCGAGAACTCCGCCGAAGCCGGGCATGGAAAGGACGATGGGCGCCTGAGGGTGCCGGGAGAGAAGTTCCTTGACCTTCTTCTCCAGCTCCTTCAACCGGTTGTTCATCTCCATGATTTTTTGTGCGAGTTCGGCCACCAGCTCGGCCGCTACGTCTTCTGCGTTAGCCGCTGACTCCTGGGCCCTAGCAGCTGCTAGGGCCTTCTCGGCGATGGCTGCCGCCTTCCTGACTCCACGCTTGGCGAGCCAGGCAGTCAGCCTGCTCTCGCCCATGCGCCGGATGGCCGCCGGCGTCTGGTATCCGGACAGGAGGACCAGCGGACCTTGAGACTGCGCGAAGTCGAAGGACCGCTCCAGCTCCGGGAAGATGCTGGTGAGCAGGGCCCTCATCCGGTTGATGGTCCTGGTGCGTTCGGTTGAGACGTTGCTGCGGTGGGACAGGATGAGCGTGAGTTCCTTTGTGAGCCTGGACGGTGCCGGCGCAGGAACTGTCTGTCGTCGGAGGCAGCGGGCGAACTCGGCAATGATGTAGGAGTCCTTCAAGTCGGTCTTGCCCTGGCCGCTGAAGCTCTTCTTGAAGGCCGCGAACTTCGAACCCGTGACGTACCGCGGATTCTGGCCGTGGTTGGCCAGGACTCCCAGGAGCAGAGATGCCGGACCGTCAATGAGGTCGAGAGCCCAGATAACGTGGTCCGACATGCCCATGGCCTCACCGAATGCGGCCAGGATGTCGGACTCGGAGTTGATTACCTTGCGGTTCCACAGCGACTCGCCGTCGCTGTCGACAACCGTGATCCAGTGGTGTCCTTTTCCTACGTCGATCCCGGCCCATAACTGTGGTGGCCGCTGCGTCATCTCGTCTCTCCAGGTCGATCACGGACGGGGAGCACCAGGCCACCCAGAGCAAGTCCGTTCGAGCGATGGAATCGCAGCTCTTAATCAGCTAGTGAGGGCGACCTGAAGGCTGGCCGACGTAGTCGCGTCGAGCTCCTTAACGGCAGCAGGTTTAAAGTCGCATCCAGCCTTCTGGCTGTAGATACAACGATCATCAGACAGGAGGGACACCCGCCGGCAAGTCCGTACAAGCGATCGAGTCGCAACTCTTAATCAGTAGTCATGGGGTGCCCCGGAAGGCTGGCCGACGGAGTCTTTTGGAGCCCCTTGATGGGCAGGCTGGCTAAAGTCGCATCCGGCCTTCCTGGCTGGACGGAGTTTACAGCTCGACCGGGGGCCCACCTGCACGGCCGTACTGTAGCGATCCTGATCGCAGCTCTTAATTAGCAGCGAGGGCAAGCAGCGACGCCGGTGTCCCGGTGTTGCAACTCATGCCCGATCGAGCCTGCTTGAAGGGTACGGGCTGGCCGACGGAGTCTTTTGGAGCCCCTTGATGGGCAGGCTGGCTAAAGTCGCATCCGGCCTTCCTGGCTGGACGGAGTTTACAGCTCGACCGGGGGCCCACCTGCACGGCCGTACTGTAGCGATCCTGATCGCAGCTCTTAATTAGCAGCGAGGGCAAGCAGCGACGCCGGTGTCCCGGTGTTGCAACTCATGCCCGATCGAGCCTGCTTGAAGGGTACGGCGCTGGCTACGGGGGCAAGTGGTCCGTAGCGGCGGCGCCGTCGCTGGGTGCCATGTCCATGGTCCGTACTGCTGCTCGGAGCCGTGAACATCGACATCGCCGCCGTGCGGGCGCCTCCCACAACGGTGAACAGCTGCTGACGCGAGTCGTGAGCAAAGCCACCCTCTCGTATCGGGGAACGTCAGAAGCTGTTTCTGTACTGACGATGCTGTGGCACGTTCTCTATCGTGAAGCCGTGCCCACCGAACCAGCCCCAGGTCAGCCCGTGCGCGGATACCTCATCACTCCCAACGGGCGGCGCCTCTCTTATCTCGACTTCGGGCCCGCAGGGGGGCGGCCCTTGCTTGGGTTACACGGACACCTCGGCGAAGGAGCTGACTTCGCAGAGCTCGCCCGCGCCCTGAGCCCCGACGGGTGGCGGGTGGTCGCACTGGATCAGCGAGGGCACGGGGACTCCGACCGGGCGAAGCAGTACGACCGGAACGGATACCTCGACGATCTGAGTCTCCTGCTCACCTACCTGGGCCTTGACCATCAGCCCCTGCCCGTTCTTGGGCACTCCCTCGGTGCCATCAACGCCTACTACCTGGCCGCAGCCCAACCTGACGCTGTAAGCGCCCTGATCAACATTGACGGGCCTGTGCACCTGCCAGTCGTGGACCCCGCACCGCTGTCCGTTCTGCTCGGCCTTCCGCACTCCGCTCCCACACGCGAGGAACTCCTCTCCGCCTGCGACTCCCTGACGCCCTTGCTGGAAAACGGACTGCGACCGCACCACGACGGGTGGCGGCTCGGCTTTCACCCTGCGGACATGGTCGACTCCGACACCCGCGTGCTCGGCGACCACTGGAACCAATGGCTGAGCTCCCACTGCCCCGCGCTGCTCCTGCACGGCACGGCCAGCACTGTGCTGCCCACCGCGCAGGCCCGCGAGATGGCATCTCGACGACCCGGCACCACCCTGATCGAACTGAACGCCGACCACTGGCCCCATCTACAAAGGCCGAAGGAGTCAGCGATTGCAATCCGCCGATTCCTCGACTCCATTCTTGGCGGCCGGTGCAGAGGGACCTGACCGGCCTGCGGGTGCCGAATAACCATCCGCCGAGGTCACAGCTTTGATCGCTGATCTAGGCGGCTCGGGGCGATCATCGCGAAGTGGTCGCCCGCTCGGCGTCGGGACGGCATCATGAACTGTCGTGCTGCTGCGTCTGGCCTACCTCGCTGCGACCAACATCCTGGCGATCCTGCGCCTGCTGACGATGAGCAGACACGAGAAGGACATCGAGATCCTCGCGCTCCGCCATCAACTGCTGGTCCTGCAGCGCCAGGTCGGCAAGCCCACCTTCACCGCCACCGACCGCGCCGTACTCGCCGGCCTCCTTCACCGCCTACCGACGGACAAACTGCGACGCCTGTTGTTGCTGGTGCAGCCGGATACGATCCTGCGGTGGCACCGCAACCTACTCAAGCGCCGCCACGCCGCGGCGAGCCGACCACATCGCCAAGGACGACCACCCACCGTACGGTCGATCCGCGCCATGGTGCTGCGCCTGGCCAGGGAAAACCCGCCGTGGGGGTATAGGAGGATCCACGGCGAACTCGCGGCCCTCGGGATCAAGATCGCCGCATCCACCGTCTGGGAGATCCTCAAGGAGCACGGCATTCCGCCCGCGCCCGAGCGGCAGAGCACGACCTGGGCCGAGTTCCTGCGCGGCCAGGCCGAGGCGCTGCTGGCCTGCGACCTGTTCGAGGTCCGCACCCTGACCGGGGCGCGCCTGTACGTCTTCGCCGTCATCGAGCACACCACGCGCCGCATCCGGATCCTGGGCGCCACAGCCCACCCCACGGCGGACTGGCTCGTCCAGCTCGGACGGAACCTGCTCATGGACCTCGAGGGCGCCGGCAGCCGCGCCAGATTCCTCATCCGGGACCGGGACGCGAAGTTCACCGCCGGCTTCGACGCCCTGTTCGCCGACGCGGGCCTGGAAGTGGTCAAGACCGGGATCCGAATACCGCGAATGAACTCCATCATGGAGCGCTGGATCCAGACCTGCCGCCGCGAGCTCCTCGACCGCACCCTGATCTGGAACCAGCACCATCTCCTGTACGTGCTCGATGAGTTCGAGACCTTTTACGATGGACATCGGCCACACCGGGCCCTGGGCCAGGCCGCTCCACTCCGCCCGCTGCCCGAGGTGATCGACATTCCGGCGCGGAGAAGGCGCCTGAGGATCCGCAGGCGAGATCGACTCGGCGGAACCCTCCACGAGTACGAACATGCCGCCTGACCTCGCCGGATGATTATTCGGCACCCGCAACCCGGGGCGGCGAGGTCGCCGGTCGCTCACCGGTCGACCGCGGCAATCAAGGCCTGAAACGCTCCGGCATGACGGCTGGCTACGGCATTCCGCTGGGCCGCGTCCTGGCCGGCGCCAACCGCCACGACAGCACTTGTCACAAGGCGACATTACGAGTGGGATGCGGCGGCCGTCGGCGATGGGCGGGTGAGGGAAGCCGTCACCCTGGACGAGCAGGCACCGCTCACCCGCTCCGTACACCGTCCGTTGACTCCGGCGCGTGACCCGGGAGCGGACCGGACCCGTACAAATTTCGATGGTGAGGCATGAATAGCTTCATCATCTTCCATTCACCGTGTGCGACTGCCAGCATCGGCGCACCGCACCCGTGAGGGAGAAATCTGATGAATCATTCCCGTTCTCTGCGCTGTCTGGCAGCCCTGGCCGTGGTGGCACTCTCGGCCACCGCCTGCGGGCGCTCCGGCCAGGGCGACGCCCCTTCCGGGGCCGAGTCGCAGGCCGCCTCCGGTCGGACCGCGGACGAGCTTCTGCCGGCCGAGTACCGGCAGAAGGGTGTCCTCCGGGTAGCCACCGCGGTCGGCTACCCGCCGATGGAGATGTACGAGCCCGGCACCACCCGGCTCACCGGCGTCGACCCCGACCTGGCCAAGGCCCTTGCCGGGCGGCTCAAGCTGAAGCTCGAACTCACCAACGCCGCCTTCGACGGGCTGATCCCGGGACTGGAGTCCGGACGGTTCGACCTGGTCATGTCGTCCATGACCGACAGCGCCCAGCGGCGCCAGGCAGTCGACTTCGTCGACTACTTCCGCACCGGCGGCGTCATCATGACGAAGCAGGGCAACCCGCAGGACATCAAGTCGCTCGCGGACCTCTGCGGAAAGACCGTCGTCCTCGCCAAGGGCAGCTCCAACCTCCACATCGGCGAGGAACAGAACGCCAAATGCCAGGAGAAGATGCGGATCTCGCAGAGCGAGGACGCACCGACCGGGCTGCTGCAACTGGACAGTGGGCGCGCGGTCGCGACCATCGTCGACTATCCCGTCGCCAAGATGTTCACGAAGAAGAGCAGCGCGTACGAGGTCCTGCCGGAGCAGTACGGCACCGCGCCCTGGGGCATCGCCTCCGCGAAGAGCCAGAGCGGACTGCGCGACGCCGTGCGCAAGGCCCTGCAGGAACTCATCGACAACGGCGGCTACAAGAAGATCCTCGACACCTGGGGAGTCGGCGACAGCGCCGTACCCGAGGCCACCGTCAACGACGGGCAGTGAGAACGGAAATGAGCCACCAGAAAATACCCGGTACCGCTCCCGGCGGGGGGCCGGAAGTCATCCCCACCGACGGGACGCCGCAGGAGGACGAGCTCTCCCTCCAGGTGACCAAACGGCCTCGCCCCGGGCGCTGGCTCGCGGTTCTCGCCGCCGCGCTGTTCGCCGTGTGGCTTGCCTACACCATCATCGTCAACCCCAATCTTCACTGGGACATCGTCGCCAAGTACCAGTTCGACGGCGTGATCCTCAAAGGCCTCGGGGTGACCATTCAGCTCACCCTCATCTCGATGATCCTCGGCATCGCCATCGGGATCGTCGTCGCGGTGATGCAACTGTCCGACAGTCCGGTCCTGCGTCTCACCGCCGGTGCCTACACCTGGTTCTTCCGGGGCACCCCGCTGCTGGTCCAGCTCATCTTCTGGTTCAACCTGGCCCTGCTGTTCCCGGTGATCAGCATCGGAATCCCGTTCGACGGCCCCAAACTCATCAGCTGGCAGTCCAACCAGGTCATCACCGGATTCGTGGCCGCCCTTCTCGGTCTCTCCATCAACGAGGGCGCCTACATGGCAGAGATCGTGCGAGCCGGCATCCAGAGCGTGGATCCCGGCCAGCGCGAGGCGGGCGCCTCCATCGGGATGTCGAACCGCCGGATTCTGTCCCGGATCATCCTTCCGCAGGCGATGCGGGTCATCATTCCGCCGTTCGGCAACCAGTTCATCTCCATGCTCAAGACGACCTCGCTGGTCTCCGTCATCGCCGGGGCCGATCTGATGACCGTGTCCCAGCACCTCTACCTCGCCAACTTCGAAGTGGTCGCGCTGCTCCTGGTGGCCTCGATCTGGTACCTCGTGCTCACCACCATCGCCACCATCGGCCAGCACGCCGTGGAGCGTCGCTACAGCCCCGGCGCCGCTCCCGTGCTGCGGAGCAGGATCCTTGCCAATCTCCTGCCCGGACGCACCAAGAAGGGAGCAGCGGCATGAACGACGTGATCCTCAGGGCTCGCGGAGTCCGCAAGAGGTTCGGCGACACCGAGGTGCTGAAAGGCATCGACCTCGACCTCCGCAGCGGTGAAGTGCTCTGTGTCATCGGCCCCTCCGGGTCCGGGAAGTCCACACTGCTGCGCTGCTTCAACCACCTTGAGCGGATCGACGCGGGGCGGGTGTGGATGGACGGCGAACTGGTCGGCTACGAACAGCACGGCCCGTCCGGCCGGGTGCTGCGCGAGCGGCGCGCCCGGGACGTCCGGCGGCAACGCGAGCGGATCGGCATGGTGTTCCAGCGGTTCCACCTGTTCCCGCACCGCACATCGGTGCAGAACGTGATGGAGGGTCCGGTCGTTGTCAAGGGCCGGCCCCGTGCACAGGCCGAGAAGCAGGCCCGCAAGCTGCTGGCCGACGTCGGTCTCGCGGACCGAGCGGACCACTACCCGGCGCAGCTGTCCGGCGGGCAGCAGCAGCGTGTGGCGATCGCCCGCGCACTGGCCATGGAACCCGCCCTCATGCTCTTCGACGAACCGACCTCCGCCCTCGATCCCGAACTCGTCGGCGAGGTGCTCGGCGTCATGCGCGACCTGGCCCGCAGCGGTATGACGATGGTCGTGGTCACCCACGAGATGGGCTTCGCCCGCGAGGTCGCCGACCGGGTCCTGTTCATGGACCGGGGCGCCGTCGTCGAGGCCGGGAGCCCCGATGTGCTGTTCACCGACCCGCGCCACGAGCGTACGCGGGCCTTCCTGTCGACGGTGCTGTGATGGGCCGCCCCCTCGATCTGCTGCTGCGCGGCGGCACGCTCGTCGACGGAACCGGCGCACCCGCCCGGGAAGCGGACATCGCGGTGGTGGACGGGCGGATCGCCGTACTCCCCGCCGGCGCCCCTGCCTCGGCCGCCGAAACCCTGGACGTGACCGGGCGGGTCGTCGCACCCGGCTTCATCGACGTGCACACGCACTCCGACGCCCTCGCGGCGCCCCACGGAGCCGGCGGAGCCACGGAGCCGATCGACGGTCTCCGTCTCGCTCCGCTGCTCCAGGGCGTCACCACGGAGATCTGCGGCAATTGCGGGACCAGCCTGTTCCCCTCGCTCCCGCGACGGCTACCGGAACTCGCCGAGCATCTCAGGGTGACGTTCGGGCTCGGGCCGGTGCGGCCCGCCGTGGACTTCGACGCGTTCGCCGCCGGACAGGACCCTGCCCTGCGCCACACCCATATCGCCTCGCTGGTCGGCCACGGCACACTGCGCGCCGGAGTGATGGGCTTCGAGGCCCGGCCGCCCCGGCCCGACGAACTGGACACCATGTGCGAACTGCTGGACCGGGCGCTGGCCCAGGGGGCGGCCGGTCTGTCCACCGGGCTGATCTACCCGCCCGGCACCTACGCCGACACCGAGGAGATCGTCGCACTGGCCAGGGTCGCCGCCCGTCACGGCAAGCCCTACGTCACCCATCTGCGCGACGAGATGTCGCAGGTGGAGTCCGCCCTGGAGGAGGCCCTGGAGATCGCGGTGCGCTCCGGCGCCCCCTTGCAGATCTCCCACCACAAGACCGCGGGCCGGCACGCCTGGGGCGCCACACTGCGTACCCTGCCCCGGCTGGAACGGGCCCGCGCCGAAGGCGTGGACGTGCTGTGCGACGTATATCCGTACACCGCGGGAAGCACCGTCCTGCATGCCATGCTGCCCCCGTGGGCGAGTGAGGGCGGCATCGGCGCCCTGCTGGAACGGCTGCGCCGGCCCGAGACGCGCGACCGGATCAGGACGGACATCGCCCAGGGCGTCGAGGGATGGGAGAACACCGTGGGAAACGGAGGCTGGGACCTCATCTCGGTGGCCGCCGCGCAGACGCACCCCGAGGCCGAAGGGCGCAGCATCGCCGACCTCGCAGCCGAGCGCGGCGTCCATCCGGTCGACCAGGCGTGCGATCTCCTGCTGGCCGAGCAGGGCGAAGTGACCATCATCAGCCATTCCATGCGCGAGGACGACGTCCGCAGGGTCCTCGCCAGCCCGTTGTCGATGATCGGTTCGGACGGCGTCCCCAAACCCGGTCGGCCGCATCCGCGCTGGGCGGGGAGTTTCGCCCGGGTGCTCGGCCGTTACACCCGTGACGAGCAGCTGCTCCCGCTGGAGAGCGCGGTGCACAAGATGACCGGATTGCCTGCCGGGCGGTTCGGCCTCACTGGCCGCGGCATGGTCCGCGACGGCGCCCTCGCCGATCTGGTGGTCTTCGATCCGGCGTCGGTACGCGACACCGCCGACTTCGACCGCCCCCTGCTGGCACCCGAAGGCATCGATACCATCGTGGTGTCGGGGCGGGTCGCGGCAAGAGGCGGCCGCCCGACCTCGGCGCGGGCGGGAGAAGTGGTGAGAATCCGATGAGTCTGGCCCAAGTGGCCGCGGCGGCACGGCGTTCGGCCGCGCTGCCGCTCACCCTTGCCGTCGCCGCCGTCGACATCGACGGCGGCGGCACGGTGGGGGTGGACGAGCACACTGTGCTGCCGGTGGCGTCCGCCTCGAAGCTGCTGCTGCTCGCCGAGGTGGCGCGCCGACTGAACACCGGGGAGCTGCCCGCCGACCGCCTCGTGGAAGTGCTCGACGAGGACCTGGCGGGCGGAACCGGTCTGCTGCGCCGGCTGAGCGGGCGCGGCTGGACCGTCGAGGACCTGGCCTGGCTGACCGCCTCGGTGAGCGACAACACCGCGACCAACGCACTCCTGCGCCTCGTGGGGCGCGAGTCCACGGCCCGGCTCGCACAGGAGCTCGGGCTCGATCACCTCACGCTGCACGACAAGGTCCGTGACGTCCGTGGCGCGGACGTGCCGCCCGTCTTCGCCACCGGTACCGCACGGGACCTGGCGAGGCTGGTGACACACGCGGTGCGCGGCACCATGAGCTGCCCGGCTGCCTCGGCCCGGCTGCTGCGTTGGATGCGGGCCAACACCGATCACGGCCTGGTCCCCGCACTGGTCGACCACGACCCGTACGACCCGGGTTTTCCCGAGAGGCCGCGCGACGGGCTTCTGGTGGCAAACAAGACCGGCACCGACACCGGGGTACGTGCCGACGCCGGTTTCATCATCGGCAGGCGCCGGCTGGCGTACGCGGTGGTGGCGCACTGGGACACGGCGCTGGGCCCGAGTACCGAGCGGGCCGCGGTGCATGCCATACGGGACGTGGGCCGGACCCTCGCGGCCTGCGCGGGGCGCCGGACCGTTGTCTGAGACACGGCACACCATCCTCCGAGGTGCGGTGGTCGTGACCGGCGGACCGGTCACGACC
>NZ_JBCEWQ010000027.1:0-73633 GCF_038448545.1 Streptomyces sp. CLV115 | reverse complement strand
AGACAGCCCCTGAACCTCACCCCGGTACGTCACCCCCGGAACGTCCCACCCCGGAACAAGGAGTAGTGGAATGCGCATCACCCGCACCGTCACCGGCCGGAGCCGCAGAGCCGCGGTCCTGGCCACCACCGGCCTGACGGTCTCGGCCGTGCTGCTGACCGGCTGCAGCAGCGACTCGGACCCGTCGGGCAGCACCGGCCCCGACGCGAACGGGAACGTCACGCTGACCGTCGCCGACTTCGGGCAGTTCGGCTACAAGGAGGCCGGGCTCTTCGCCAAGTACCACGAACTGCACCCGAACATCACGGTCAAGGAGAACGTCACCGCCGACGAGCAGGTCTACTACCCGAAGTTCCTCCAGCAGCTCAACACGGGCAGCGGGCTGGCCGACGTCCAGGGCATCGAGGTCGGCCGGGTGAAGGAGCTCGTCGACACCAAGGCGGACGCCTTCGCCGACCTGGCCGGGGTCATCGACGCCGACCAGTGGGTCGGCTGGAAGGCGCTGCAGGCCACCACCGACGCGGGCAAGGTCATCGGCGCGGGCACCGACATCGGCCCGATGTCGCTCTGTTACCGCCGCGACCTGTTCGAGCAGGCCGGCCTGCCCGCCGACCGCGAGGAGGTCGCCGCCAAGGTCGCCGGAGGCTGGGACGACTACCTCAAGCTCGGCGAGGAGTACAAGAAGAAGGCCCCCAAGGGCACCTTCTACATGGACTCGGCCAGCGCCATGTACAACAGCGTGGTCTCCTCCAACGAGGAGCAGTACTACGCCAAGGACGGCAAGGCGATCTACAAGGACAGCGCCGGCGTCAAGGCGGGCTGGAACCTCGCCGCCGAGGCCGCCGGGAAGGATCTGACCGCCGGCCTGGCCCAGTTCCAGGACCCGTGGAAGGCCGCACTGCGCAAGGGCACGGTCGCCACGGTCGCCTGCCCCGCGTGGATGGCCGCCCAGATCGCCACGTACGCCGGTGACGAGTTCAAGGGCAAGTGGGACATCGCCCGTACCCCGGGCCGGACCGCGGCCAACTGGGGCGGTTCCTTCCTCGCGGTGCCCGCCAAGGGCAAGAACGTCGAGGAGGCGCAGAAGCTCGTCAAGTGGCTGACCGCCCCCGAGCAGCAGGCCGCCGTGTTCAAGGCCGTCGGCGTCTTCCCGTCGAACAAGGGCGCCTACGAGCTCCCCGAGGTGAAGAGCGCCGAGCTCGCGTACTTCAACAACGCCCCCATCGGTGAGATCTACGCCGAGGAGGCCCAGGTCATCCCCGCAGCCGTGCTGGGCCCCAAGGACGGCATCATCAAGGACAGCATCTCCACCCAGATCAACAACATGGAGCAGCGGGGCACCAAGCCCGACGACGCCTGGAAGGCCGCCACGGAGGCCATCGACAAGGTGATCGGCTGAGAATCCCCGTCGACGCGGGCGGCCGGGACCTCCACATCCGCGTCCCGGCCCGCCCGCACCGGGGCCGCCCCCAGGGCCTGTCCGGCCGATCACGGCCGGGGCCCGACCCCGATCCGCCGGACAGACCCCGCTCGCCGGCCCCGCGCACGGACTCCGACACCACCGCCGGACCCGACCGGGAATCCGGCCCACCCCCGCGGTGTCGGCACACCCCAGTGAAGGACTCCCCTCTGTGGCAACCTCGATCCCCGCCCGGGGCGCACCCGGTCCGAAGCCGGACCGGCGCGTCCCGAAGGCCATGTCCCCCGGCCGCCAGGCATGGCGCAGCCGGCTCTGGCGATTCGACGACAAGGCGTCCCCCTACGCCTACATCGCCCCCTTCTTCCTCGTCTTCGGCGCCTTCGGGCTCTACCCCCTCCTCTACACCGGCTGGATCGCCCTGCACCGGGTGGAGATGATCAGCCTCGACCGGATGGAATGGGTCGGCTGGGAGAACTTCAGCAGGGTCCTCCAGGACCCGGAGTTCTGGACGGCCGTCGGCAACACCTTCGTCATCGGTGTGATCTCCACCGTCCCGCAGCTGCTGGTGGCGCTGGGCCTGGCCCACCTGCTGAACTACAGGCTGCGCGCCAGCACCTTCTGGCGGACGGTGATCCTCACCCCGTACGCCACCTCCGTGGCCTCCGCCGCCCTGGTCTTCGCCCTCGTCTTCCGCGCCGACGGCGGTCTGCTGAACTGGGCCCTCGACCTCATCGGTCTCGGCGACACCAACTGGGCCAACGGCCACTGGTCGTCCAAGATCGCCATCTCGGTCATCGTGATCTGGCGCTGGACCGGCTACAACGCCCTGATCTATCTGGCCGCGATGCAGGCCGTCCCGTCCGACCTCTACGAGGCCGCCTCGCTCGACGGCGCCTCGCGCTGGCAGCAGTTCCGCAACGTGACGATCCCGGCGCTGCGGCCCACGATCCTCTTCACGATCGTCATCTCGACCATCGGGTCGATGCAGTTGTTCGGCGAGCCGCTGCTCCTGGAGGGCGGCACCATCGGCGCGCAAGGGGGCAACGAGCACCAGTACGAGACGCTCAGCGTCTACCTCTACAACTACGGCTGGAAGCTCGGACACCTCGGTCCGGCCGCCGCGGTCGCCTGGGCCATGCTCGCCCTGCTGCTGCTCATTGCCGCGATCAACTGGCTCGTCGGGCGCTCCGTGCGCAAGACCTCGGCCTGACCGGGAGCGATACCCATGACCACGACCAGCCCCGTCACCGCCCCGGACCACCGTCAGGTGTCCAGGTCCGCAGCCCCCGGCGCTCCTTCGCGGCGCAGCAGGTTCAAACAGGGCGCGGGCCGCCAGCACCACGCCGGCCCCTTCGCCTACTTCGCCCTCGCCGTCGTCGGCATCGGCTCCCTCTTCCCGCTGTACTGGACACTCGTCGCCGCGTCCCGCACCCAGGACGAGATACTGGACACCACCCCGCCGTTCGTCCCCGGCGGCAACCTGTTCAACAACCTCGAAGCGGCCTGGGAACAGGCTCATCTCGGCAAGGCCATCTGGAACACGCTCGTCGTGTCCGCGAGCATCACCGCGGCGACGCTCTTCTTCTGCACCCTGGCCGGCTACGCCTTCGCCAAGATGCGCTTCAGGGGCCGCGGCGCACTGATGACCGCGGTCGTCGCCACGCTCACGATCCCGCCCCAACTCAGCGTCGTACCGCTGTTCATGATGATGTCCGACATCGGATGGGGCGGTCAGCTGGAGTCGGTGATCTTCCCGACGCTGGTGAGCGCGTTCGGAGTGTTCTTCATGCGGCAGTACCTCAGCGAGGCGCTGCCCTACGAACTCATCGAGGCGGGCAAGGTGGACGGAGCGAACAACCTCCGCGTCGTGTGGAGCATCGTGCTCCCCGTGGCCCGCCCGGCCATGATGGTGCTCGGCATGCTCACCTTCGTACAGGCCTGGAACGACTTCTTCTGGCCGTACCTCGCCCTGAACCAGGAGAACCCCACGCTCCAGGTGGCCCTCGGCCAGCTGAGCGCCTCCTACGTCCCCGACCAGAGCATCGTGATGGCGGGCGCGCTGATCAGCACCCTCCCGCTGCTCGTGGTCTTCGTGGTCTTCGGCAAACGGATCGTCGGCGGGATCATGTCCGGCGCCGTCAAGGGCTGATACCGAACCACCCACTTCCATCCCCCCGCCCATCCACCCTGGGAGCGCTCCCGTATGACTGCCGTACGACCCGACACCGCCCCGAAGGCCGCCCCCGAAGCGGCCGAATTCCCGACCGGCTTCGTCTGGGGGGCGGCCACGGCCGCGTACCAGGTCGAGGGCGCCGCCGCCGAGGACGGCCGGACCCCCTCCATCTGGGACACCTTCAGCCACACCCCGGGCAAGGTCCTCGGCGGCGACACCGGAGACATCGCCGCCGACCACTACCACCGCTACCGCGACGACGTGGCGCTGATGAAGCGGCTCGGCCTGACGGCCTACCGCTTCTCCGTCTCCTGGCCCCGGGTGCAGCCCACCGGCCGCGGCCCCGCCGTCGAACGCGGCCTGGACTTCTACCGCAGGCTCGTCGACGAACTCCTCGAAGCGGGCATCGCACCCGTCGCCACCCTCTACCACTGGGACCTGCCCCAGGACCTGGAGGACGCGGGCGGCTGGCCCCAGCGGGTGACCGCCGAACGCTTCGCCGACTACGCCGGCATCATGGCCGGGGCCCTCGGCGACCGGGTCACCACCTGGACCACCCTCAACGAACCCTGGTGCTCGGCCTTCCTCGGCTACGGCTCCGGCGTGCACGCCCCGGGCCGCACCGAGCCCGCCGCCGCGCTGCGCGCCGCCCACCACCTCAACCTCGCCCACGGCCGGGCGACCGAGGTCCTGCGCGACCGCCTCCCCGCCACCGCGCAGATCTCGGTCACCCTCAACCTCCACCACGTCCGCCCGCTGACCGACAGCGCCGCCGACGCGGACGCCGCCCGCCGGATCGACGCGGTGGGCAACCGGATCTTCACCGGTCCGATGCTGCACGGCGCGTACCCCGAGGACCTGATCGCCGACACCGAGCACCTGGTCGACTGGCCGGAGCTGGTCCACGACGGCGACCCGGCGGTCATCTCCCGGCCGGTCGACGTCCTGGGCGTCAACTACTACACACCGACGCTGGTCTCCACGCCCGCCGACGGCGCCGGCGACTCGCGCGACGACGGCCACGGCAACAGCGACCACTCCCCGTGGCCCGGCTCCGAACACGTGGCCTTCCACCTCGCCGAGGGCCGTGCGCGCACCGCCATGAACTGGGCGATCGACCCCGACGGGCTGTACGAGCTCCTCATGGACGTGGCCCGGGACAACCCCGGCCTGCCTCTGATGGTCACCGAGAACGGCGCGGCCTTCGACGACCACGTCTCGCCCGACGGCCGGGTCGAGGACCCCGAGCGGATCGAGTACCTGCGCGGCCACCTCGACGCGGTGCGACGGGCCGTGGCCGCCGGGGCGGACGTACGCGGCTACTTCCTCTGGTCCCTGATGGACAACTTCGAGTGGGGCTACGGGTACTCAAAGCGCTTCGGAGCCGTCTACGTCGACTACGAAACCCAGCGCCGCATCCCCAAGGCGAGCGCCCACTGGTACGCCGACGTCATCCGACGCCAGCGTAGGATGGGAGCGCTCCCAGAAGGGTGATGCGGAGCGGCAGCCCGTCCCCGGACGGGCTGCCGGAGAAGCCGATCACAGGACTTGGCCCGGCCACCCGGCTGTGAGAAATTGACCGCGAACGGGAGGCAGCCATGACGGCAGCGCGAGTACGGAGCGGTGGCCGGCCCACGCTCGAAGAAGTCGCGGCACGGGCAGGGGTGGGGCGCGGCACGGCCTCGCGGGTCATCAACGGCTCACCGCGGGTCAGCGCACAGACCCGCGAGGCGGTGGAGGCGGCCGTCGCCGAGCTGGGCTACGTGCCCAATCGGGCGGCCCGCGCCCTCGCCGGGAACCGTACGGACGCCATCGCCCTGGTGGTGCCCGAGTCGGAGACCCGATTCTTCGCCGAGCCGTACTTCTCCGACATCGTCCGCGGTGTCGGGGCGGCGCTCGCGGACACCGAGATGCAGCTGCTGCTCACTCTCGCCGGCAACGACCGCGAGCGCCGCCGGCTGGCCCAGTACCTGACCGCGCACCGCGTCGACGGGGTGCTGATGGTCTCCGTCCACGCCGACGACCCGCTGCCCGACCTGCTGGAACAGCTCGGCATGCCGGCCGTGATGGGCGGCCGCAGATCGGCCTCCGAGACGCTCGCCGCGGTCGACTCCGACAACTTCGGGGGCGCCCGCGCCGCGGTCGGCCACCTGGTGACCCGGGGCCGCCGCGCCATCGCTACGATCACCGGGCCCGGGGACGTCCACGGTGCGCAGTGCCGCCTGGACGGCTACCGCGCCGCGATCCACGAGGCCGGACTCGAACCGGACGAGCGGCTGATCGGCCCCGCCGACTTCTCCGAGGAGGGCGGCGCCCGCGCCATGCGTGAACTGCTGGCCCGCCGCCCCGACGTCGACGCGGTCTTCGCCGCCTCCGATGTGATGGCCGCGGGCGCCCGCCAGGTCCTGCGCGAGGCCGGCCGCCGCATCCCGGACGACGTGGCCCTCATCGGCTTCGACGACTCGGCGGTGGCCCGCCACATGGACCCGGCCCTCACCAGCGTCCGCCAGCCGATCGAGGAGATGGGCCGCACGATGGCCCGCGTGCTGCTCAAGGAGATCGCGAGCGAGACCCAGGAACGCCCCCAGATCGTGCTGCCCACCGAACTGGTCGTCCGCGACTCCTCGTGACGGGCGTCACCCGGCTGTTGGGGGCGTCGATCAGACGATGTGATTCATGGCGAAATCGGTCCCCGCCCCTTTCCTCTGCTGTCGGAGGCGGGCTGCCGCCCGGGCCCGCCGCCGGGCCGCGCCCTTCGTCCGGAGGAGCGCGGCCCGGGTACCGGCCGTGATGTACCGGATCACGCGGAGGCCGGCAGCGACCTGTCCCGCTGGATCAGCAGGGGCGTGAGCAGGGTCAGGGAATCGACGGGGGTGGTCCAGTTGGGCCTGGTCGGGCCCCAGCCGTAGTCGATGTCGTAGGTGACCTCCCGCTGCGCCACGCCTGTCAGATCGACCAGGAGGGCCGGGGCCGAATGCCTGCTCGACGACGGTCGATGTCTCGACGACTGCCGTGGCGAACATCAGAAGGACCTTCTCCACCGGGGTGAAGAAGTCCAGGTTTCTTCCATGCAGCGGGAATGCGGCCAGCGGGATCGGAAGAGGAAGGTCCTCTTCCTTCTTTTGCGCTTGACGACACGCTGCCAAACGAGAACGGCGGGGATGAACCGGTGGTGCCCGAGTCGCATACAGGCGCACCGGCCCGCTGCGTTTCCCGGTAGTGATCCCTCGCGCGCCGGAGCCGCCGGAGGCCCCCGAGACCCCGGTCTCAAGACCTCAAGGCCGCGGGATCCAAAGGTCCCAAGGACCCAAGGCCCTGGACATGAAGAAGGCCTGACCCGTTTTCACGGGCCAGGCCTTGATCATTCAGGGTGAGTAACGGGACTCGAACCCGCGACATCCTGGACCACAACCAGGTGCTCTACCATCTGAGCTATACCCACCATGTCCGGTCTTTTTCTGACCGGCCGAGAAAAAGTGTACAGGGTCCGAGAGGGTGCTCGCGCCCCAGTTGTTCAGCCGCCGGTCCCGACCCCCGAAAGGGCTATGACCAGCGGCTTCACGAGGTCCTACGGCGCGGGCGGTGCGACACGGGCCGCGATGGCCTTCGCGCGCTCCGAGTCCGGGCCGGGCTGCGGCACGAAGACCGCCTCGCGGTAGTAGCGCAGCTCCGTGATGGAGTCACGGATGTCCGCGAGCGCCCGGTGGTTGCCGTTCTTGGCGGGGCTGTTGAAGTACGCCCTCGGGTACCAGCGGCGCGCCAGCTCCTTGATCGAGGAGACATCGACGATCCGGTAGTGCAGGTAGCCCTCCAGGGCCGCCATGTCCCGCGCCAGGAACCCGCGGTCGGTGGAGACCGAGTTCCCGCAGAGCGGGGCCTTGCCGGGCTCCTTCACGTGCTCGCGGACGTAGTTCAGCACCTGGGCCTCGGCGTCGGCCAGGGTGGTGCCCCCGGCCAGCTCGTCGAGGAGGCCCGAGGCGGTGTGCATCTGCCGCACCACCTCGGGCATGGTCTCCAGGGCCGCGTCCGGCGGGCGGATCACGATGTCCACCCCTTCGCCGAGCACGTTCAGCTCCGAGTCGGTGACCAGTGCGGCCACCTCGATGAGTGCGTCTTCCGTCAACGAGAGCCCGGTCATCTCGCAGTCGATCCACACCATGCGGTCGTTCATGGCCCCACCCTACGGGGCGCTCCGTTGACCCGGCAGGGTCGGGCGCTGGGTCGTGTACGCGTCGGGGCCGGGTTTCCCCTGCTCCGACTGGACCGGGCCGGCCGTCGGCGACGTGATGACATGCGGGCCCGGCGGGGTCGCCGTGGCCGTGGCACGCCGGATCGACGCACCGCCCTGGGCGGGCACGATCGGCTCGATCACCGGGGCCGCCGGCTCCGCGCCACCACCCTGCGGACGGCGGGCCCGGTAGGCGGCCCGGTACGCGGCGGGGGAGGAGCCCAGCTGTCGCCGGAAGTGTCCGCGCAGGGCGACCGGCGAGCGGAAGCCGCAACGGCCCGCCACCTCGTCGACCGAGTACTCGGACGTCTCCAGCAGTCGCTGCGCCTGCAGCACCCGCTGGGTGATCAGCCACTGGAGCGGTGCGCTGCCGGTGAGCGAACGGAACCTGCGGTCGAAGGTCCGCCTGCTCATGTAGGCGCGCGCGGCCAGCGTCTCCACGTCGAACTGCTCGTGCAGATGCTCCAGTGCCCAGGCCACGACCTCTGCGAGCGGGTCGGAGCCGATCTCCTCAGGTAAAGACCTGTCGAGGTAGCGCTCCTGACCGCCACTGCGCCGCGGCGGCACGACGAGCCGGCGGGCGAGTGCCCCGGCGGCCTCCGTGCCGTGGTCCGTGCGGACTATGTGCAGACAGAGATCGATGCCGGCGGCCGTGCCGGCGGAGGTGAGCACGTCGCCGTCGTCGACGAAGAGCTCACGCGGATCCACGTGGACCGACGGATAGCGCTTGGCCAGCGTCGGTGCGTACATCCAGTGCGTGGTCGCCGGACGGCCGTCCAGCAGACCGGCGGCGGCGAGCACGAACGCACCCGTGCACAGCCCGACGATGCGGGCGCCCTCCTCGTGGGCGCGGCGCAGCGCCTCCAGCGCCTCGGCGGGCGGCGGCGAGGTGATCGAACGCCAGGCGGGCACCACGACGGTGCCGGCCCTGCTGATCGCCTCCAGCCCGTAGGGCGCGGTGAGTTCGAGTCCCCCGGTGGTCCGCAGCGGCCCTTCTTCCCCGCCACAGACGAGGAGTCGGTAGCGCGGAACTCCCGCGTCCTGGCGGTCGATTCCGAACACGGAGAGCGGGATCGAGCTCTCGAAGATGGGGCCGCCGCTGAACAGCAGCACGGCGACGACTTCTCGTCGTCGACGGCCACTGAGCTTCCGTACAGCCTCCGTTGCGGCGGCGGAGTCCTGGCTCATGACGCTAAGCCCCCCTCGGTGTTCGCGTCTCCCTGGTCCTTACGGGCCTGTCGCTCCTGCACTTTTCCCCTCGGTCCTGCACGAGTTCCCCAGACTTCGATGCCCAAGATCGAATCTACTGCGTCCCGTGGTGCCGGCGTGACAAGTTCACCAGCCGGCGTTATGTCGACAAGGCAACTTGGCGGGATGCATTCGATCACGAAGCGTTTCATCCGATGGACGCCCAGGGAAGTGCGCTTGGCGTTCATGGCCCGTCCCCGTCGGGTGGAAGCGTACCGCGCGGTCTCTTCCTGCCTGGTGACAAGGGGGCTGATCGGCCAAATCGGCAAGGTGTCGGTAGGGGTGTGAAGTTGGCTGAAAATAGATGGTTGTGCGTGTGTGATTCAGTCATTGAACCGGCGCACAACCCGGGTGATCAACCGCTTCTTTGCGCCCCCTGGGCAGGTCGGACGGCTGATCGTACGGATCGGACCGGTGGCAACCGAATGCGATCGGATTCCGCCGGGCGGGCCGGTGTCCGTCGTCGGGCGGCGGTTTGCCGGGAACGGGGCGGGCGGTCCGGAACGGGTGCGGTGCGACGCACGGGGCCGGTTCGCCGTCCCGGGGTCGGCGCCGGCGTGATGATCACCGCGGCGGCCGCGCCGGGGCGTGGAGGTCCTCCGGTGTCCCGTGCGGGTGACGGACGGAACCCGTCCGGTCACCGAGGGCGGTGGTCCGGGCCCGGCGGCGTCGGTGTACGGCACAAGCGGCATTGCCATCCGGGTCCGCCTCGGGCATGCTCCGTGAAACGTCGCGCGCGCTTTGCGCGGGTCTGGGCAGTGGAGGAGTGGCGCCGTACCCTTGGGGGTAAGGGGTTGGGAAGATGATTCCCGGACACCGCAACACCGCCCGCTGACGCACCTTCCCCAAGTCGCTCTCCTCACGAGGACTCTCTTCGCCGAGACACCGATGGCCGGTCACGAAATCCCCGAACCCGCCGACCGCAAGCAGGTGGCCGACCCCGTGTCGGACCCGCAGACGGTCGAAGAAACACGTCACTCCTGCGACCCCGCGTTCCGCCATGGGGTCGTCGTCGGCTTCGACGGCTCGACCTCCAGTGAGCGCGCCCTCGCCTATGCCATCGGGATGGCCCGAAGATCGGGCTCCGGTCTGATCATCGTGCATGTCGCCAATCGGCTGCCGACCACGGTCTGGGCAGGCTGCGAGCCGCCCGTCTTCGTGGATGTGCCCGACCACCGCACCGAGGTGCTCGGCCTGGAGCTCGCCTGCGCGGACTACCTCTCCGAGGTCCCCTGGGTCCTCGTCGAGCGCGGCGGGGACATCTGCCACGAGCTGGAGGAGGTCGGCCGGGAGTACTCGGCCGACGCCATCGTCGTCGGCTCCACGCACGGCATCGTCGGCCGGATCTTCGGCTCGGTGGCGGGGCGCCTCGCGCGGCGCGCGCAGCGCCCGGTCGTCGTCATCCCCTGATCGCCCGGCGCCCCGGAAGTCCCTTTCGTCACTTCGATGGCCCGTCGTGGCGCTCTTTTTCGATGTGGCGTCAAATCGCCTTCGAAAACCGGCATTTGATGTCCGACAGAGGTGAATTGCGTGCTTGTAAAGGGTATATGACAGGCAGTCGGGCGGCGTTCGGCACCGGTCGCACCGGGGCGCACGTGCTGCCGGCCGGGGCGTGACGGTCGGGGTCGCAACAGCGGCCGGGCCGGGGCGCCGGGGCAGCCGCCGGCGGCAGTGGAGCGGCCCCGTACCCGCGGTGGCGGCGGGTACGGGGCCGTTCTGCGGTACGGGGCCGCCCGGCAGGGGCGCGCGCGGGACCGTGCCCGCGGCGGCCGGGGCGCGGGGGCTACTCGACGGTGACGGACTTCGCCAGGTTGCGCGGCTTGTCGATGTCACGGCCCATGGCCAGCGCGGTGTGGTACGCGAAGAGCTGGAGCGGGATGCCCATCAGGATCGGGTCCAGCTCGTTCTCGTTCTTCGGCACGACGATGGTGTGGTCGGCCTTCTCCTGCACCTGGTGGGCGACCGCGAGGATGCGGCCGCTGCGGGCCTTGATCTCCTCCAGTGCGGCGCGGTTCTTCTCCAGCAGGTCGTCGTCCGGCACGATCGCGACCGTCGGCATCGCGGGCTCGATCAGCGCCAGCGGGCCGTGCTTCAGCTCGGAGGCCGGGTACGCCTCGGCGTGGATGTACGAGACCTCCTTGAGCTTCAGCGCGGCCTCACGGGCGACGGGGAAGCCGCGCACCCGGCCGATGAACATCATCGACTTGGCGTCCGCGTACTCGGCCGCCATCTTCTTGATCTCGTCCTCGTTCGCCAGGATCTCGCTGATCTGGGCGGGCAGCCTGCGCAGCCCGTCGATGATCCGCTTGCCGTCGGCGACCGACAGGTCCCGGATCCGGCCCAGGTGCAGGGCGAGCAGCGCGAACGCGACGACGGTGTTGGTGAAGCACTTGGTGGAGACGACACAGACCTCGGGGCCGGCGTGGACGTACGTGCCGCCGTCGGCCTCCCGGGCGATCGCCGACCCCACCACGTTGACGACCCCGAGCACCCGGGCGCCCTTGCGCTTGAGCTCCTGGACGGCGGCCAGCACGTCGTACGTCTCACCGGACTGCGAGACCGCGACGTACAGCGTGTCCGGGTCGACCACCGGGTTGCGGTAGCGGAACTCGGAGGCGGGCTCGGCGTCCGCGGGGATGCGGGCCAGCTCCTCGATCAGCTGGGCGCCGATCTGGCCCGCGTGGTACGAGGTGCCGCAGCCGAGGATCTTGATCCGGCGGACCCCGCGCGCCTCGCGGGCGTCCAGGTTGAGGCCGCCCAGGTGCACGGTGGCGAAGCGGTCGTCGATCCGCCCGCGCAGCACCCGGTCGACGGCGTCGGCCTGCTCGGAGATCTCCTTGTGCATGTACGTGTCGTGGCCGCCCATGTCGTACGACTCGGCCTCCCACTCCACGGTGGTCGGCGTGGCCGTCGTGGACGAGCCCTCCGTGGTGTACGTACGGAAGTCGTCGGCCTTGAGGGTGGCCATCTCGCCGTCGTCCAGGGTGACGACCTGGCGGGTGTGGGCGACCAGCGCGGCGACGTCCGAGGCGACGAACATCTCCTTCTCGCCGATGCCGAGCACCACCGGGGAGCCGTTGCGGGCGACCACGATGCGGTCGTTGAAGTCGGCGTGCAGGACGGCGATGCCGTACGTGCCCTCGACCGAGCGCAGCGCCTCGCGGACCTTCTCCTCCAGGGTCTCCGCCTGGGCGCGGGCGATCAGGTGGACCAGCACCTCGGTGTCGGTCTCGGAGAGGAAGACGACACCGTCGGCGACGAGCTTCGCACGGAGCTCGGAGGCGTTGTCGATGATGCCGTTGTGGACGACGGCGACCTTGTTGTCCGCGTCCAGGTGCGGGTGCGCGTTCTCGTCGCTCGGGGCGCCGTGGGTGGCCCAGCGGGTGTGGGCGATACCGGTGGTGCCGGTGAAACGCTTGGGGACGCGGGCCTCCAGCTCGCGGACCCGGCCCTTCGCCTTGACCATCCGCAGGGCGGCGGGCCTGCCGGCCGACGCCTTGCCGGTGATGACGATGCCCGCGGAGTCGTAACCCCGGTACTCCAGCCGCTGCAGCCCTTCCAGCAGCAGCGGGGCCACATCACGCTTCCCGATATATCCGACGATTCCGCACATGGATTCTCTGCCCCTCCATCGACGTACCTGTGGTGCCCGTCGCTCAGCCGCGGGTTCTTCAGCCGTAGACGATGCGGCGCAGCTGGCGGAGCGAGAGCTCCGGCGGCGCGACCGCCCGGTGCGGCAGCTCGGCCGCGATCCGTTCGAAGATCTCCGCGTTGACCAGGCCGCCGGACTGCAGTTCGCGGTGGCGGCGGCGGACGAAGTCGTCGGTCGTCTCGTCGAAGTACGCCAGCACGTCGAAGATCACCCGGGCGGCTTCACCGCGCTGGAGCGCGGTGCTGCGCACCAGGTGATCGATGAGGTCGTCGTGCGACGGGCGGCGTTCGAGCACTCGTTGATATTGCGGCGGGCGGGGCGCTTACGCAACAATTCTGCCCGATATCGGGCAGGGAAGTGTGTGATTGCCGTCTCGAAGAGCCTCGAACGGGTCGGGGTACCCGCTCGGAGGTTCTTCGGGCGCTCGCTCAGAGGTTCTTGAGGACGGCCTGCTTGGCGGCGGCGAACTCGTCGTCGGTGAGGACTCCGGACCGGTGCAGCTCACCGAGCTCGCGCAGCCGTCGCAGCAGGACGTCGTGATCGTCGCCGGCGGGCGCGGACGCGGCCGGGGCTGGAGTCGGGGCCGTGGCCTCCGGTGCCGCGATCTCGGCGGGCGCGGCTCCCTCGGCCTCGCCGGCCCCGGCCGTCCTCCCCGCCGCCCCGGGCAGCCGCACCAGTACCGCCGCCGCGACCAGTACCGCCGTGTACTCCTTCTTGGACAGCCCCCACAGGTCCAGCGAGTACAGGTCGTACTCGGCCGCCCGGACCGGAGCCGTCCCGTCGCCCCGCACGAAGCGCAGCTGCCCGTTCTCCAGGCCGATGGCGGGCACCCAGTGCACGGCGGTCACCTCCGACACCGGGAACGAGACCGGGCCGCCGGAGGTCTTGACCTCCTTGGCCTTCCAGTTCCAGGTCAGGCGGACGGTCTCCCCGTCGAACGAGGCCGTGCCGTCCCCGCCGCCGCCGGCGACCGGCACCGCGGGCCCCGGCAGCAGGAAGCCGTCCACTGCGTCGGTCGGCACCTGCTCGATCAGCAGGGCGTTGCGCACCTCGTCGGCGAAGTACTCCGCCACTCCGCCGCGGTCCTTCTCCACAGCCAGCTGATAGGGGTCCGCGGTGTCCTTGAGCCTGCCGCCGGCCGCGCGCAGGACCGGGCACGCGCCGTCGCGCAGCCGCAGTCGCAGCCGGCCGCCCTTGCGGTCCGGCTCGAAGGAGATGCCCGCCAGTGCCCTCAGCGGAACGACGCGTTCACCCAGCCCCTCCCGGAGCGGGTGGATGCCCTTGCCCCTGCCCGGCACGATCCGCACAGATTCGCCGTCGAAGGTCCAGGTTCCGTCGCGCTGGATTATTTCCGCCATGCGGCAGATTCTGCCAGCCCCGCGAACAGGGAAGTGGTCTACACCTTGACCATGCGTGAGGCGGGCGATACGCATGGTGAAGGTTCGGTTGCTCAGGAGACCCACAGGTGTGAACCCGTCGAAAGGGATCCGGCTCGTGAGACTGCACAGGACACAGCGCACCGCCCTTCCCCGCCTGCTCGGCTCGCTGCTGCTCGTCACGGCGGCCGGGATCGCCGGCGTCGGCGCGGCTCCGGGGGGACCGGCGGTGAACGGCGCCCCGGCCGCCGCCTCCCCCCGTCCGCTGGGCCAGATCGTGCCCGCCCCCGCCGAGGCCAGGCCCGGCGGCTCCGCGTACACCATCACCGCGGGCACCCGGATCCGCGTCGCCGGCTCCGGCGAGGCGCGGAAGGTCGGCGACTACCTGGCGGGCGTGCTGCGCCCGTCCACCGGATACCCGCTGCCGGTCACCGGAGACGGCGCCGACGGCATCCGGCTGCGCGTGGAACCCGGCAACGGCCGGCTGGGCGCCGAGGGCTACAGCCTGAAGTCCGCCCGGGGCTCGGTCACCATCACCGCGCGCGGCCCCGCAGGGCTCTTCCACGGCGTCCAGACGCTCCGTCAGCTGCTCCCGGCCGACGTCGAGCGGAAGAGTCCCCAGAAGGGCCCGTGGACGGTTGCGGGCGGCACGGTCACGGACGCGCCGCGCTACGCGTACCGCAGCGCGATGCTCGATGTCTCCCGGCACTTCTTCTCCGTCGGCGAGGTCAAGCGCTACATCGACCAACTCGCCCTCTACAAGCTGAACAAGCTCCATCTGCATCTCTCCGACGACCAGGGCTGGCGGCTCGCCGTCGACTCCTGGCCGCGGCTCGCCACGTACGGCGGGCAGACGGAGGTCGGCGGCGGGCCCGGCGGCCACTACACGAAGGACGACTACAGGGAGATCGTCCGGTACGCGGCCTCCCGCTATCTGGAGGTCGTCCCGGAGATCGACCTGCCCGGCCACACCAACGCGGCACTCGCCTCGTACGCGGAGCTGAACTGCGACGGGGTCGCGCCGCCGCTGTACACCGGCACGAATGTGGGCTTCAGCTCGCTCTGCGTGCCGAAGGCCGTCACGTACGACTTCGTGGACGACGTGGTCCGCGAGCTCGCCGAGCTCACCCCCGGCAAGTACCTCCACATCGGCGGCGACGAGGCGCACTCCACCAGCCACGAGGACTATGTGGCCTTCATGGACAAGGCGCAGGCGATCGTCGGCAAGTACGGCAAGACCGTGGTCGGCTGGCACCAGCTGACCGGGGGCACGCCGGTGAAGGGCGCGGTCGCCCAGTACTGGGGTTACGACCGTACGGGCGAGGCCGAGCGCAAGCAGGTCGCGGACGCCGCCGTGCACGGGACGAAGCTGGTGCTGTCCCCGGCCGACCGCAGCTACCTCGACATGAAGTACGACAAGGACACCGTGCTGGGCCTGGCCTGGGCCGGTTACGTCCCGGTGCAGCGTTCGTACGACTGGAACCCGGCGACGTACCTGGCCGGCGCCCCGGCGGAGTCGGTCCTGGGTGTCGAGGCGCCGCTCTGGTCGGAGACCCTGACCAACAGCGACGAGGTCGAGCAGATGGCGTTCCCCCGGCTGCCCGGGGTCGCGGAGCTCGGCTGGTCGCCCGCGGCCACGCACGACTGGGACACGTACAAGGTGCGGCTCGGGGCGCAGGGGCCGAGGTTCTCGGCGCTGGGCATCAACTACTACCGGGCGCCGCAGGTGCCCTGGGCCGCCGAGTGAGCCGACCGTGCCCCGTCCGGCGACCGTGCTCCGTCCGGCCGCCGGACGGGGCCCGGTGCGCGGGCGCCGGAAGGTGTGCTCCGCTCGCCCGCCGGACGGCCGTGGTGACCTCCGTGCTCGCCCCGGCCGTTGCATCTGGTCACCAGACCAGGACCCCGCCGCCCACCGACCGGGCCCGCAGCGCGGCCCGGGTGATGTTGGCGAGCCGGTCCGCCACGTAGTCCTCCCGGTAGCCGCTGTGCGCACCGAGCTCCGCCGTGTGGCCGCGCAGCAGTTCGCACTCGGCGAGGAACTCCTCGATGTCCTCCGGCTGTACGCAGAGGTCGTCGTCGGCCAGCCGGGGCAGGAACCGGGCCCCGAGCGCGCGGGCGGGTTCCGAGCCCCAGAGTCTGGTCCGGCTGCTCTCGAACCCGGCCATGTCGCCGCCGTCCCCGGGGTCGTCGAGCAGCCGCAGCTTCCCCGGCCCGTCGTGGACGAAGGTGTGCACCAGCAGTGTCATGCCCCGAACTCCGCCCGGCAGCCGTCGAGTCCCTCGACGGTGACCTCGACGCTCCGGCACTCCTCCCAACGTGCCCGGTCCATCCGCAGCCGCTGAAGGGTGACCGGCACTCCCTGTACGGCGGCGACGGTGATGCCGTCCGGCAGATAGCCGAGCCGGTGCGAGACGCCCAGCGAGCGCGGGTTGTCGGTCAGCGCGTCCGACACGGCGGTCCGGGCCCCGAGGCCGGCGAAGGCGAGATGCAGGGCGGCGGCCCGCATCTCGGTGCCGATGCCCCGGCCCTGGTGGGCGAGGCCCAGCCACGAGCCGGTACTGACCTGGCCGGTCACGGCGAAGTCCTTCGCCATCAGGTCCTGCCGCCCGACCACCCGGCCCTCGTGCAGCACGGCGAGGCTCAGCGCCCAGTCCCGTACCGACCAGTCGGCGACGGTGGACAGCACGTGCTGGAACACCGCCCTGCCGCGCTCCTCGGGTGGTGCGTCGGTCCACGGGACCGTGAACGGCATCTCGCCCGGCGCGTGCACCCCGTCGGCGGCCACCGAGGAGAGGCCGTCCAGCAACTCCAGGTCCGGGAGGCGGAGTTCCAGGCGGGGCGTGCGGAGGCGGAGCCCGTACAGGGGCCAGTGCTGTGGCTTCATGGACGGACTCTGCCGCGCGGTGCGGCGCGCTGTCGAACGGATTCCGTCGCATCCCGTCCGGTACCCCGGGCGGCCCGCGAACGGTCAGGGGCGCGGCCAGGGGCGGCCGCCCAGGCGTTCGATGTCGGTGTTGAAGCGCCGCAGGTAGGCGGCGAAGCCGGAGATGTCCTCGTCCGACCAGTTGGTCATGACCCGCTCCAGGGATTCGACGAGGCCCTCGCGTTCCGCGTCGAGCATGCGGGCGCCCTCGTCGGTGATCCGGAACTTGCGGGCCATGCCGCCCTCGGGGTCCGGGATGCGTTCCACGAGTCCGGCGCGCATGGCCGCCGCGGTCTGCCGGTTGAGGGTGGAGGCGTCGAGCCCGAAGGCGTCGCTGAGCTCGCCGATCGACATCGGCCCCTGGACGCGGACGCGGCTGAGCAGGATGTAGGCGCTGCGGTCCATCAGGCCGTCCTTGCGCCGCCCGCCCTTGTTCTGCAGGAGGCCGTGGCGGCTGAGGAGCATCTGCTCGTACTCGACCTCGTGTGTGGGCCTGGTCATGCGCCTGCCGCCTCCTGTTGTCGTCCGGGCGTCCCGGCGTGCTTCCGGATGCCGGCCTCATTCTCCCACAGGTCTATGCAACATACATATAACGTGCTTGATGCATGAAGTGTGTACGATGCATAGTCTTCTTTCCGTGCATAACCCGAGGAGTCCCGGATGGGCGCGTCCCAGCCATCAACCCGCACCGGCGGCGTAGTCGCCACGCTGGCCATCGCCGGCACCACGGCGGCGATCATGCAGACCCTGGTCACCCCGCTCATCGCGGAGCTGCCGCAGATCCTGAGCACCACCCCCTCGAACGCGACGTGGGTGATCACCGTCACCCTGCTGGTGTCCGCCGTCTGCGTGCCCGTCTCCGGACGTCTGGGCGACATGGTCGGCAAGCGCCGGATGCTGCTGGTGTGCTCGGTGCCGCTGATCGCCGGCTCGGTGGTGTGCGCGCTCTCCTCGTCCGTCGTTCCCATGATCGTCGGCCGCGGCCTGCAGGGCATGGGCATGGGTGTGCTGCCGCTCGGCATCGCCCTGCTGCGTGACGTGGTCCCGGCGGAGAAGCTCAGCTCCTCCATCGCGCTGGTCAGCGCCTCCATGGGCATCGGCGGCGCACTCGGCCTGCCGATCGCCGCGGCGGTCGCCCAGTACACGAACTGGCGGGTGCTGTTCTGGGGCTCGGCCGGCCTGGCCGCCGTGGTCGCGGCGCTGATCTGGTTCCTGATCCCCGATGTGCCGGCCGGCGCCAAGGGCCAGCGGTTCGACGTGCTCGGTGCGCTCGGCCTGGGGGCGGGCCTGGTCTGCCTGCTGCTCGCGGTCTCCAAGGGCGCCGACTGGGGCTGGGGCTCGGCCACCACGCTCGGCCTGTTCGCCGCCGCCGTCGTCGTGCTGCTCGCCTGGGGCCTGTGGGAGCTGCGTACCCGCGACCCGCTGGTCGACCTGCGCACCACCGCACGTCCCCGGGTGCTGATGACCAACCTCGCCTCGGTCTTCGTCGGCTTCGGCATGTACGCCAGCATGCTGATCTCGCCGCAGCTGCTCCAGCTTCCCTCCGCCACCGGCTACGGCCTGGGCCAGTCGATGCTCGCGGCGGGCCTCTGGCTGGCGCCCGGCGGCATCATGATGATGCTCATCTCCCCGCTCGGCGGAAAGCTCATCGACGCCCGGGGCCCGAAGTTCACCCTGGTGTGCGGCGTCCTGGTCATCGCGGTCGGCTACGGCCTGGCGCTGGTGCTCATGGGCTCCGCGTGGGGCCTGATGGTGGTGGGCATGGTGACCAGCAGCGGTGTCGGCCTGGCGTACGGTGCGATGCCGGCGCTGATCATGGGCTCGGTCCCGCTGTCCGAGACCGCCGCCGCCAACGGCTTCAACACGCTCATGCGCTCACTCGGTACGTCGATCGGCGCCGCGGTGGTCGGTGTGGTCCTCTCCCAGATGACCGTCGCCATGGGCGGCTACGACCTCACCTCCGAGAACGGCTTCCGTACCGGCCTCATGGTCGGCTGCGGCGTCGCCCTGGTCGCGGCGGTGATCGCCGCCGCCATCCCGGCCGCGCGCCGCGCGGGGGAAGGCGCCGACGCCGTGCCGGAACCGGCCCCGGCCAAGGTCTGATCCGCGATTCACGCACCCGCGACTCACGTACCTGCGATTCACGCACCCGCGATTCACGTACCTGCGAGTCGCGTCCTTCCGCCGCCCGTCCTCCGCGTCCGCGGGGGACGGGCGGCGGCGGTTTTGGTTTTGGTAGTGTCGCGCCCTTCGGACGGCGTCAGCCCCCGGAGCCCTGAAGGCGATCACGCCCATGACCTCCTCGCGCCCCTTGGCCGCGCACCTCGCCCGCCGCCGCCTCGACGCCGCGCTGGACAACCTCGCGGTCACCTTCCGCGGCATGACCGCCCGCCCCGACGAGAACAACTGCGAGTGCCACTGGGGCGGCGCCGAGGAGCTCGCCCGGCTCAAGGTCCCGGACATCGAGCTGGACCACGATCTCCTGCAACGCACCTGGCGGGCCTCCGACTGGATCGACCACGCGGCGGTGCTGCGCCGGATCCTCCCTCAGTTCGCGCGGTCCCTCGTCGCGGGCCGCGTCGAACCCTTCCTCGGCCCGGAGGAGATCGGCCGCTCGTTCCACCGGGGGCGCTGGCAGCGGTGGCCGGACGGACAGGCCGCCGCGGTAGGGGAGTTCCTGCACGCCTGGTGGACCCGCACCCTCACCGACCCGGCCCCGGCCGTCCCGGCCCACGAACTCCTGGCCGTGGTCGTCGAGGCGTCCGGCACGCTCACCCCGTGGCTCACTCGCTGGGAGGCGCAGACCGGCGTCCCGGCCACCCAGCACCTCACCGAGGCCGCCGCCCACTGGGAGTACCACCTCCTCGGTGACGAACTCCCCTGGGAAGCCTGGGACAGCGAGGACGACGGGGGCGAGATGCGCGCCGAGCTGACGGCCTGGCTGCTGGACCACGCCCGGCCCCGTCTCATTGCCCACGGCGCCCCCGACGAACTGCTCCACCGCATACGTCTGGTCGGCCTCACCGGCCCCGCCCGCTGGGAGGACCCGTACTGGCCCGACCACCGCTACTGACCGACCGGCCGCACCGGCGGGCGCCCACGTCCTCCGCCACCGGCCGACCCGTGCACCCCGCCCGGCACGGCCGCTCGTACGCCGCCGTCACCTCACCGGGGACGGGATCGGCGACCATGAAGCCCCGGGTCGGGACACAGGTGTTGCAGCGCACCGACGGGCATGTCGCGGGTGAGCGCCCGGCTCGGAGAGTGCCTCCGGGCCGGGCGGCCGGCGGGCAGGGCCGTCCCGCCTCGTCACCCGTACGTCAGGACGGCAGGCCCAGCTCGCGGGCGATCAGCATGCGCTGGACCTCGCTCGTGCCCTCGCCGATCTCCAGGATCTTGGAGTCGCGCCACATCCTGGCGACCGGGTACTCGTTCATGAAGCCGTAGCCGCCGTGGATCTGGGTGGCGTCGCGGGCGTTGTCCACCGCCACCGTCGAGGAGTACAGCTTCGCGATCGCGGCCTCTTTCTTGAAGGGCTCGCCCGCGACCATGCGCGAGGCCGCGTCGCGCCAGCCGACGCGGGCCATGTGGGCGCGCATCTCCATGTCCGCGATCTTGAACTGGATCGCCTGGTTGGCGCCGATCGGGCGGCCGAACGCGTGGCGCTCGGCGGCGTACTTCACCGACTCGTCCACGCAGCCCTGCGCCAGGCCCGTGGACAGGGCGGAGATGGCGATCCGGCCCTCGTCCAGGATGCGCAGGAACTGGGCGTAGCCGCGGCCCTCCTCGCCCAGCAGGTTGGCCAGCGGGACGCGGACGTCGGAGAAGGACAGCTCGCGGGTGTCCGAGGAGTTCCAGCCGACCTTGGAGTACGGGGCGGCGACCGTGAAGCCGGGGGTGCCGGACGGCACGATGATGGAGGAGATGCGCGGGGCGCCGTTCTCCTTGCGGCCGGTCACCGCCGTCACCGTGACCAGCTCGGTGATGTCCGTACCGGAGTTGGTGATGAAGCACTTGGAGCCGTTGATCACCCACTCGCCGGTCGCCTCGTCGCGCACCGCCGTCGTCCGGGTGCCGCCCGCGTCCGAGCCGCCGTCCGGCTCGGTCAGCCCGAACGCGCCGAGCGCCTCGCCCGAGCAGAGCCTCGGCAGCCACCGCTGCTTCTGCTCCTCGGTGCCGAAGTGGTAGACCGGCATCGCGCCGAGCGAGACCCCGGCCTCCAGGGTGATCGCCACGGAGGAATCGACCCGGGCCAGCTCCTCCAGGGCGATCCCGAGGGCGAGGTAGTCGCCGCCCATGCCGCCGTACTCCTCCGGGAACGGCAGCCCGAACAGGCCCATCCGCCCCATCTCCCGCACGATCTCGTACGGGAACTCGTGCCGTTCGTACAGGTCGCCGATCTTCGGCGCGACCACGTCGTGCGCGAACTCCTCGACGGTGCGCCGCAGTTCCTCGTGTTCGGCGGTCAGCCGGTGGTCCAGGGACATGGCAGGGGTCACTCCTTGTGGGAACGGGTGTCTATCGCACCGAGAGCGCGCGGACGGTACGGGACGGGCTGGGTCGGCCCAGTCGTTCGGCGAGCCACACGCTGGTGGCGGTGAGCGCGTCGAGATCGACCCCGGTTTCGATGCCGAGGCCCTGGAGCATCCACACGAGGTCCTCGGTGGCGAGATTTCCGGTCGCGCTCTTCGCGTACGGGCAGCCGCCGAGGCCGCCCGCGGAGGCGTCCACCGTGGTCACCCCGTGCTGGAGCGCGGCGAGGGTGTTGGAGAGGGCCTGGCCGTAGGTGTCGTGGAAGTGCACGCCGATGGTGTCGGTGGGCACGCCCTCCTCGTTCAGCTCCGAGAGCAGGGTCTGCACGTGGCCGGGCGTGGCCACGCCGATGGTGTCACCGAGGGAGAGCTCGTCGCAGCCGAGGTCCATCAGCGCCTTGGCGACCCGGACGACCTGGTGGACGGGGACGGGCCCCTCCCACGGGTCGCCGAAGCACATCGACAGATAGCCGCGCACATGCACCTTGTCGGCCTTGGCGCGGGCGACGACCGGCTCGAACATGGCGAGCGACTCGTCGACGGTGCGGTTGAGATTGCGGGCGGCGAACGTCTCGGTCGCCGAGCCGAACACCGCGATCCTGCGGGCACCGAGCGCCAGCGCCCGGTCCAGGCCGCGTTCGTTCGGGACCAGGACCGGCAGGGCGACGCCCCCGATGTCGGCCAGCCGGGGGAACAGGTCCTCGGCATCGGCCAGTTGGGGCACCCACTTGGGGTGCACGAAGCTGGTCGCCTCGACGGTGGTCAGGCCCGAAGCGGCCAGCCGGTGGATGAACTCCGCCTTCACCTCGGTCGGTACGACGGCCTTCTCGTTCTGCAGCCCGTCACGGGCACCGACCTCGTGGATGCGGACCCGGGCGGGCAGATCCGGGGCCGGCACGGTCATCGGGAGGGGGCGAGACGTCGTCATGCTTCCTCCCCGGGAGCCATGGGAGCCTCCACGGGTGCGACCACGGCCAGGATCTGGTCCATGGCGACCGTGGCGCCGGCGCCGACGTCCAGCTCGGTCACGGTCCCGGCGTGCGGGGCGGAGATGACGTGCTCCATCTTCATCGCCTCCACCACCAGCAGGCTCTGGCCGGCCACGACCTCGTCGCCGACCGCCACCTTCACCACGGTGACCGTCCCCGGCATCGGCGCGGCGAGGGTGTCCGCCCCGGAACGGCCGGCGCCGGCCAGCGACGCCTCCACCGGGTCGTGATCCTGTACGTGCCAGCTGTCGCCGCCCCGGCCGAGCCATACGCCCTCCGGGGAGCGGACATGGCTGAACGTGTGGGTGACACCGGCGAGTTCGAGGGTGACGCGGGGGCCGGATACCTTGACCGGTCGGGCCGTCTCCCGGCCGCCGGGCAGCGGCGCCAGCGGACCGCAGGCACCCGTCACCGGCTGCGGCGGCTCGGCGCCCTCCCCGACATGGCCGAACGTCAGCTCCGTACCGGCCGGGCAGGAGCGCAGCGAGACCTGCACCGGGTCGCGGCCCGGCAGCCGGAAGTCGAGCACCGTACGGGCCGGGGCGCCGCCGAGCCGCCAGCCGTCGGCCACCGAGAACGGGTCGACCCAGCCGGAGGCGTCGGCGGCGGGGGCCTTGGAGTGGCGCAGCAGGGCGGCTGCCGCGTACACCTCTTCGGGGACGCCCTCCGGGACCAGGCCGGACGCCTCGCGCTCCACCAGACCCGTGTCCAGATCGCCCGCCACCACCGCCGGGTGGGCGAGCAGCCGGCGCAGGAATCCGGCGTTGGTCGGGACGCCGAGGATCACCGTGTCCGCGAGCGCCGCACGCAGCCGGCGCAGGGCGGTGGGCCGGTCGGGGCCGTACGCGATGACCTTCGACAGCATCGGGTCGTACAGGCTGCCGACCTCGCCGCCCGTGGCCAGGCCGGAGTCCGTCCGCACGCCGCCGCCCTGCGGCTCGTGCAGGGCGAGGACCGTGCCGCCGGAGGGCAGGAAGCCGCGGGCCGGGTCCTCCGCGCAGATCCGGGCCTCGATCGCGTGGCCGGTGAGGGTGATGTCCTCCTGCCGGTGGGGGAGCTCTTCGCCCGCCGCCACCCGCAGCTGCCACTCCACCAGGTCCAGGCCGGTGATCAGCTCGGTGACCGGGTGCTCGACCTGGAGGCGGGTGTTCATCTCCATGAAGTAGTACGAGGCGGGGTCGTTGCCCGGGACGATGAACTCCACCGTGCCCGCGCCGACGTAGCCGCAGGAGCGGGCCGCCTGGACGGCCGCCTCGCCCATCGCCGCCCGGGTCTCCTCGTCGAGCAGGACCGAGGGCGCCTCCTCGATGATCTTCTGGTGGCGGCGCTGGAGCGAGCATTCGCGCTCGCCGAGGTGGACCACATTGCCGTGGGCGTCGGCCAGCACCTGGATCTCGATGTGCCGGGGCCGGTCGATCCACCGCTCCACCAGCAGGGTGTCGTCGCCGAACGAGGACCGCGCCTCACGCCGGGCGGCCGCGATCTCGTCCCCGAGCAGCGCCTCGTCGCGCACCAGCCGCATGCCCTTGCCGCCGCCGCCCGCCGAGGGCTTCAGCAGCACCGGCATCCCGATCGCGCGGGCCGCGTCGACCAGTTGGGCATCGGTGAGCCCGCTCCCGGACGAGCCGGGCACCACGGGCACCCCGGCCGCCGCGACCGTCTCCTTGGCCCGGATCTTGTCGCCCATCAGCGTGATCGCGGAGGCGGGCGGGCCGATGAAGACCAGCCCCGCCTCGGCGCACGCCCGCGCGAAACCCGCGTTCTCGGCGAGGAATCCGTATCCCGGGTGGACGGCCTGCGCGCCGGAGCGGCGGGCGGCGTCCAGCAGCGCGGGCACGCTCAGGTAGCTCATCGCGGCCGGGGCGGGCCCGATCCGTACCGCCGTGTCGGCCTCCCGGACGTGCCGGGCGTCCGCGTCCGCGTCGCTGAAGACGGCGACCGAGCGGACGCCCAGCTCCCGCAGCGTGCGGATGACGCGTACCGCGATCTCGCCGCGGTTGGCGACCAGAACCGTGTCGAACATCGTCATCTGTTCCTCACATCCGGAAGACGCCGAAGCCGGGCGCTGTGTAGTCCCTCTGGGGAAGTGGGGCGTTGGCGCACGCGGTCAGGGCCAGCCCCAGCACCTGCCGGGTATCCATCGGGTCGATCACACCGTCGTCCCAGAGCCGGGCCGTGGCGTAGTAGGCGTTGCCCTGGGTCTCGTACTGCTCGCGGATCGGGGCCTTGAAGGCCTCCTCGTCGGCCGCGCTCCAGTCGTCGCCCAGTTGGTCGCGCTTGACCGTCGCGAGGACGGACGCGGCCTGCTCGCCGCCCATGACGGAGATCTTCGCGTTGGGCCACATCCACAGGAAGCGGGGGGAGTAGGCCCGGCCGCACATGGAGTAGTTGCCCGCGCCGTACGAACCGCCGACGACCACCGTCAGCTTCGGGACGCGGGTGCAGGCCACCGCCGTGACCATCTTGGCGCCGTGCTTGGCGATGCCGCCGGCCTCGTAGTCCCGGCCGACCATGAAGCCGGAGATGTTCTGCAGGAAGACCAGCGGGATGCCGCGCTGGTCGCACAGTTCGATGAAGTGGGCGCCCTTCTGGGCGGACTCGGAGAACAGGATGCCGTTGTTGGCGACGATCCCGACCGGGTGGCCGTGGATCCGGGCGAAACCGGTGATCAGCGTCGTCCCGTACTCGGCCTTGAACTCGGCGAACCGCGAGCCGTCGACGACGCGGGCGATCACCTCGCGCACGTCGTACGGGGTACGGGAGTCGACGGGGACCGCGCCGTACAGGCCCGCGGGATCGACCTGCGGCTCCTCGACGGGCCGCACGGACCACGGCAGCGCGCCCCGGTCCGGCAGCGTGGCCACGATGTTCCGCACGATCCGCAGCGCGTGCGCGTCGTCCTCGGCGAGATGGTCGGTCACCCCCGACGTACGGGAGTGCACCTCGCCGCCGCCCAGTTCCTCGGCCGTCACGACCTCGCCGGTCGCGGCCTTCACCAGCGGGGGACCGCCCAGGAAGATCGTGCCCTGGTTGCGGACGATCACGGCCTCGTCGCTCATCGCGGGGACGTACGCCCCGCCCGCCGTGCACGAACCCAGCACGGCGGCGATCTGCGGGATGCCCGCCCCCGACATCCGCGCCTGGTTGTAGAAGATCCGCCCGAAGTGCTCGCGGTCCGGGAAGACCTCGTCCTGCATCGGCAGGAACGCGCCGCCCGAGTCGACCAGGTACAGACAGGGGAGGCGGTTCTCCAGCGCCACTTCCTGGGCGCGGAGGTGCTTCTTCACCGTCATCGGGTAGTACGTGCCGCCCTTGACGGTCGCGTCATTGGCGACGATCACGCACTCCCGGCCGCTGACCCGGCCGATCCCGGCGATCACGCCGGCCGCCGGGGCGGCGCCCCCGTACAACCCCTCGGCCGCCAGCGGGGCCAGCTCCAGGAACGGGGAACCCGGGTCGAGCAGGGTGTCCACCCGGTCCCTGGGCAGCAGCTTGCCGCGCGCCACATGCCGGGCGCGGGCCCTCTCACCCCCGCCGAGCCTGGCTGTGTCGAGCCGCTCACGCAGCTCGTCGGCGAGTGCGTGATGCGCCGCCTCGTTGGCCTTCCAGGCCTCGGAGGCGGGATCGGCCGCGCTCGCCAGCACCGGTGCCTGCTGCATCGTGTCGAGCCCCCTTGCCCGTACCGCAGTAGTTAGTGACCGTTAACGTCCGACTTCAGGTTAACGAGCGCTAACAGCCTTGTCCAGGGCACTCGGTCCGCACCCGGTCCGCGTCTGCGCCGATTCCGGTCGGTCCGGTCGGTCCGGCGGTCGGTCCGGTCGGTCCGGTCGGTCCGGTCGGGATAATGACCCGCGCCGCTCCCTGACCCGGAGCGGGGCCGGTCGTCGACCTGTGACGGCCTTCGGGGTGGGGAAATGGGGGAAAAGGGCGAATGACGCAGCAATCCCAGGCGCAGGCGCAGACGATGCGGGACGTGGGCGCGGGCGGGAGGCCGCGCATCCTCGAAGTGGACGCGCTGCGCGGGTTCGCGCTCGCCGGGATCCTGGTCGTGAACCTCATGACGACCGCCGGGCCGCCGGGCGCCAGGGACCTCCTCGCGGAGGTGCACCCGGCGGACGGAGCCGTGCAGTGGCTGGTCGCGCTGCTCGCGCAGTCGAAGTTCTACCTGCTCTTCTCCTTCCTGTTCGGATACAGCTTCACCCTCCAGATGGACTCGGCCGCCCGCGCCGGGGCGCGCTTCGTGCCCCGGATGTCGCGGCGGCTGGCCGCGCTCCTCGTGCTCGGGTTCGCCCACGCGGTGCTGCTGTACTCCGGCGACATCCTGATGATCTACGCCCTGTTCGGGCTGCTCCTGCTTGCCGTCAGGAACGCCGGGCCCGCCGCGGTCCGGCGCGCGGCGCTGTGGGTGTTCGGCGCCGCCGGCGGCTTCCTGGTCCTGATCGGCCTGGGGGTCGCGCTGGTCGACCCGGCCCCGGCGGACGGATCCGCCGCGGCGAACGCCGAGCTGACGGCCGCCTACCGGGGCGGATTCGCGGAGGTCGTCGGCGCTAACCTCCGGGCGCTGCCCGAGGTGGCGGCGGCCGTCGTGCTGGTGGGCGGGTTCGTCGCCGCCGCCTTCCTCATGGGGTTCGTGGCCGGACGGCGGCAGTGGCTCGGCGCGGCCGCCCTCGCCGACCGCTCGCGGCTGCGCCGCATCCTCCTGACGGGGCTCGCCGTCGGGATCCCCGGGGCGGCCCTCTCCGCCGCGGCGATGGTGGGGCCGCTGTCGGAGCGCTGGGTGCTGCTGGGCCTGGCGGTCGGCATGGTCGCGGCCCCGGCGCTCTCGGCCGCGTATGCCGCTGGGCTGCTGCTGTGGTTCGCCACACCGGGTGGCGCCGCGACGGCCCGGGTCCTCGCGCCCGCCGGGCGGATGGCGCTGACCAACTACCTGACCCAGTCCCTCGTCATGGCCCTCGTCTTCTCCGGGTACGGGCTCGGGCTGTACGGCCGTACGGGCGCCGCGGCGGCGGTCGGCGGGGGAATCGTGCTGTACGCCGGCCAGCTCGCGCTGAGCGGGTGGCTGATGCGCCGGTACCGGTTCGGGCCGGTGGAGTGGCTGCTGCGCACGGTGACGCTGTGGAGGCGGCCCGGCATCGGTTAACGTTCGCTAACCCGACTGTCTAGAATCGAATCCATGACCACGAGGACGGACGCCCCCACCCGCCGCGAGCAGATCCTCAAGGAGGCCGCCCGCCTCTTTGCCGAGCGCGGCTTCCACGGCGTCGGTGTCGACGAGATAGGCGCTGCCGTCGGCATCAGCGGACCCGGGCTCTACCGCCATTTCCCCGGCAAGGACGCGATGCTCGCCGAGCTGCTGGTCGGCATCAGCGAGCGGCTGCTGGCGGGCGGGCGGCTGCGGGTGTCGCAGGACGCGGCCAGCCGGGACGGCTCCCCGCAGGCGCTGCTCGACGCGCTCATCGAGGGCCACATCGACTTCGCCCTCGACGACCGCCCCCTGATCACCCTCCACGACCGCGAGCTGGACCGTCTCCGGGACGCCGACCGCAAGCGGGTCCGCCAGCTCCAGCGGCAGTACGTCGAGGTGTGGGTGGAGGTGGTCCGCGAGATGTACCCGGACCTGCCCGAGCACGAGGCCCGCGCCGCCGTCCACGCCGTCTTCGGCCTGCTGAACTCGACCCCGCACCTGGGCCGGCCGGGCGCGCTCCCGGACCGCGCGGACACGGCGGCACTGCTGCACCGGCTGGCGCGCGGGGCGTTCGAGGCGGCGGCCCGCGCGTGATTTGAATGCTCTGCGGCGCGTCGAATATATGAATCGATGCGCAAAGGGGTGAGGGGTGCCAAAATTCTCCCTCATTTCCCCGGTGCGGCTCCGTCCGTCGGGGTGTCGGGATGATCCACAGGCATATGGTTTGAGTCGTCTCGCCCACGCCTGATGGGAAATTTAAATGAAAACATGTCAGGTTTCTGTCGTTGTCCCTTGTTTCAATGAGGACGAGGTGATCGAGGCGTTTCACCGTGCGCTGATCTCCGTTCTCGAAACGACTCGGCGGACGTTCGAGATCTGTTATGTCGACGACGGCAGCAGCGACCGCACCAGAGCCCGGATCGGTTCGCTCGCCACCGCGGACCGGCGGGTCCGCTACACCTCCTTCAGCCGCAACTTCGGCAAGGAGGCCGCCATGCTCGCCGGGCTGCGCATGGCCCGCGGCGACGCCGTCGTCCTCATGGACGCCGACCTCCAGCACCCGCCGGAGCTGGTGCCCCGCATGCTGGAGCTGCGGCAGCGCGGGTACGACCAGGTCGTCGCGCGACGGGACCGCACCGGCGAGAGCGCCCTGCGCTCACTGCTCAGCACTGCCTACTACCGCGCCATGGGCCACTGCATGGACGTGCCGGTCGTCGACGGCGAAGGCGATTTCAGACTGCTGTCGCGCACCGCCGTGGATGCGGTGCTCGCACTCCCCGAGACCAACCGGTTCTCCAAGGGGATCTTCTCCTGGATCGGTTTCGACACCGTCGCCTTCACCTACCGGAACATGCAGCGCGCGGCGGGGTGTTCGAAGTGGGGTGGCAGGCGCCTGTTCAACTACGGGATCGACGGGCTGATCTCCTTCAACAGCCATCCGCTGCGCCTGGCCATCCACATCGGCCTCGCGCTCGCGCTGGCGGCACTGGGATACGCCGTGTGGATCATCGTCGGCGTCGTGCTCCACGGTGTCGTCGTCCCCGGCTACACCACCCTGCTGGCCGCCGTCGTGGCGCTCGGTGGAATCCAGCTCGCCACGCTCGGCGTCATCGGCGAATACGTGGGGCGGATCTACTCGGAGTCCAAACGCCGCCCGCACTACCTGGTACGGGAGACGAGCGAATCCCCGCACGTCCCCCCGGTCGACATCCCGGCAGGGGTGCGTTCGGGTCCGTCCGCCCCCGGAGGCGGACAGGCGTCGTCGGGACATACCGGGGCGTCCGCGCTCGGGACATCGAGGAGGCGCACCCTGCGCCAGTTCGTCGAATTCGGGCTGATCGGAATCATTAATACGGCGGTATATCTGGCGGTATACGCCTCACTGAATCTCTGGATTTCCTACCTGATCGCACACGTCATTGGATACACGGTCGGCGTCGTGGGATCATTCCTGCTCAACTCCCGCATCACCTGCCGAACGAAGCCGACCTGGCACGCCTTCGTCCGGTATCCCCTGTCGAGCATCGTCAATCTCGTACTCGCCGGAATTCTGCTTTACCTCGGCGTGAGCAGGCTGGGCATGGACAAGAACATTGCCGCCGTGGCCGCGGGGATCCTCGCCACCCCCTTCTCGTTCCTGCTCGCCCGCCGGGCGATCGACTCCGGTGCCTCCTTCGCCCGGCAGGGCGGCGTCCCGGCCGGGGGGAGCGTGGGGCGCGCCACACCGTGAAACCGACGCCCGAGCCTCTTGGCGAGCCGGACGCGAGCAAGGTGCGAAGGGCACCGGTGCACATGACCACGGGCACGTCGGAAATCCGCCGGCACACAGTCCGGGGGCGGGGCATCCGCCGGCTCGGAACCAGCTCGGGCCCCGCGTGGCGGTGGGCGGCGATCGGGACGTCGGGCCTCGCCCTGCTGCCGCTCGCCCTGCTGGGCGCGGCCTTCTGGATCGGCCGGCTGGTCCGGCCGGGAGGGGACGACTGGTGCTTCCTCCCGGTCGTACGGGACGGGGGCGCCTCCCGGATGATCGGGAAGTTCTTCCTCCACGACAACGGACGTGTCGCCAACGCGCTGCTCGTCATCGGGTACGGAGCCTTCGGCGTCCCGGGTCAGCAATGGTTCGCCCTGGTCAGCGGGGTGCTCATGCTGGGCATCCTCTGGGCGCTGACCGGCTCCGCGCTCAAGAGAGCCGGGCTGACCGCGCCACGCGGGTCTGCGCTGCTGGTGGCCGCGATGACGGCGGTGCTCTTCTTCTTCGCGACGCCCAACCCGTACAAGGCGTTCTACTGGCCGGCCAACTCCGTCTCGCACACCGTCGCACCGGTGCTGGCCTGCGCCGCCGTGATCCCGCTGCTGCGCGCACGGACGCGGAGGGGACGCGACTTCGCGCTCGTCGTCGCGTACCTGGCGGGGATCTTCATCGGCACTCTGTCGGAGGAGACGGCGATCGTTGCGTTCGTCGTGCTCGCCACCGTCCTGCTGATGAGCCGGTGGGCCCTTCCCGGGACCGGCCGGACCCGTACGCGCATCTGGTGCGTGGTCGCCTTCGCCGGGGTCGCCGCCGGGACCGCCATCCTGTACCTGTCGCCCGGCGCACGCGCCCGGCGTGAACGGTTCGGCGCCGACAGCACCTCCATGTTCGGGCCCGAGGCGCTGGCCGCGTCGCTGCGGGCGTTCGGACATGTCCTGGAGACGGTCTTCACGACCTGGCAGTACCTGGGAGCGGTCGCCGTCGGTGTGCTGCTGGGCCTGCTGGTGCGCGGAGGCGGGCGAGGAACGGGTGTGCCGGACGGGTCCCTGCGCCGCAGGCCCCTCCTCCTGGTCCTCGCCGGATTCCTCGCCTTCCTGGTCTCCGGCTGGCTCTGCGTCGTCATCGCCCACCCCGCCTTCGGGGCGAGTGCGGGGACCGCGTCGCGCATCTGGGGCGACTTCCTCCTGCTGTACCTGGTGCTCCTGGTCGGCGCGGGCGGCCTGCTGGGGCGGTGGCTGCGGGGCCGCCGGTGGGGGATCCGTACGGCGACGGCGGGTGTCGCCGCCGTCATGTGCGCCGCCGCCTGCGTCGGCCTCGCCGTCCCGCTGTTCCGGCTGGAACGGCAGATGGAGGTGCGTGCCCAGCGATGGGACCGTCAGGACCGTGCACTGCGGGAGGGGGCGGCGCGCGGGGCCAAGGTGCTCCCCTACACGCCGGTGTCGGTCAGCAGGATGCTGGAGCCGTTCGGCAACCACGGCCGGCGGGCATGGCCGGCGAAGTGCGTCGCCCAGTACTACCACCTGGAGAAGATCACGCACTCGACCCGGCTGCCCTGAGCGGCGGCCGGGTTCGGTCCGCCCGTCGCGCAAGACACCCGGCACGCAGCGCACACCTGACGGCACAATGGGTTCATGCCGATACCCAGCCGTGCCGCCCTCGTCGAACATCTCGTCCGTACGCGTATCGCCGGAGACGTCGCCACACCCCGCGACAACAACCTCTCCCACTACCGCAAGCTCGCCAACGGCGACCGCCACTACTGGCTGGGTCTGGAGCTGGGCGACCGGTGGCGCGACGAGCAGGACGTGCTGGCGGTGATGGCCGAGCGCTGCGGGGTCAGCGACGACCCGGAGCACCGGTTCGGGCAGGACACCATCGACCCGGAGCTGACCGTCGACGCCCTGGAGCGGATGGCGGCGCGGCTGCGGAAGGCGGTGGCGGGCGCGGAGCGGGTGCTGTTCGCGACCGGGCACCCGGGCGGCCTCCTCGACGTGCACCGGCAGACCGCCGCCGCACTGCGGGCCGCCGGATGCGAGATCGTGGTGATTCCCTCGGGGCTGATCGCCGACGAGGGCATGGTGTTCCAGTTCGCGGACGTCGCGGTGCAGGAGCGCGGCGCGACCCTCTGGCACACGCACTCGCCCGCCCCGATGGCCGCCATCCTGGACGGCCTGGAGCGCCAGGGCCGCCCGCTGCCGGACCTGGTGGTCGCCGATCACGGCTGGGCCGGGTGCGCGGCGCAGCGCGGTCTGGACGCGGTGGGGTACGCGGACTGCAACGACCCGGCACTCTTCCTCGGCGAGGCGGAGGGGACGCTCCAGGTGGCCGTTCCGCTGGACGACCACGTGCTGGACCCGCGGTTCTACGACCCGATGACGGAGTACCTGCTGGACGCGGCGGGCCTGACGAGGGGCTGACGCCGAGCCGATCCCGGTGGCGGGGCGGGAGGCCGGTCCCGGTCCCCGGCCCGGAGCCGCGGCCGTGACTCCACGGCCTGCCCGCGCAGTTGCTACTCTGCGCCACGAGCATCGGACGTCGGGTGTGGGGGGGCGCATGTTTGCACCGGGGCAGCGGCCCCGCAGGAGCGGTTCGAGACCGGTTCTCACCGGGCTGCTCATCCTGCTCGCCCTCTTCATCCTCCAGGAACTCGCCGCCGGACTGCTGCCCGACATCTACAAGGGTTTCGCGGGCGACGACCGCCGGACGCTCGTCGTGGGCGCGACCGTCGCCTTCGTGCTGGTGGGCCTGCTCCTCTACATCGTGCATCTGCGCGGCCTGGTGCCACCGGACGCGGTCCCCGAGCCGGGCGCCGGTGAACGGGCCTTGGCGCGCGCCGCCCTGCTGCACGCCGTGCGCCGGAACTGGACGGACGGCGCCGACCGGAGCTGGGAGCGGTCGGTACGGATCGAGCTGGGCCTGGCCGAGCAGCAGGCGGCCGTGCACGACCCCTGGGGCGCGCCCCGGCTCAGCACCGGCGGGCAGGGGAGCGGGGTGCCGCTGCCCGCGGGCACCCGGGTCGACCAGGTCTTCGACCGCCACCGCGGCCAGCTCCTCGTGCTGGGCGCCCCCGGCGCCGGCAAGACCTCGCGGATGCTCGAACTGACCGAGAAGCTGATCGAGACGGCCGAGCGGGACGGCACCGCGCCCGTACCGGCCTTCCTGCTGCTGACCGACTGGCACGGCGAACCGTTCGCACAATGGATCCTCGACGAGCTGCACACCCGGTACCGGGTGCCCCGGGCGACCGGCCTCGCACTGCTGCGGGACAACGGCATCGCCCTGGTCCTGGACGGGCTCGACGAGGTCGCCCCGGACCTGCGCGGCGACTGCGTCCGGGCGATCAACGCACTGCTCTGCGCCGAGCAGCACCCGCAGTGCCCGATCGCCGTCTCCTGCCGCTCGACCGACTACGACGAGCTGACGCAACGGCTCACCGTCAACGGCGCGGTCTGCGTACAGCCCCTTGAGGTCGCCGCCGTGCACGCCCTGCTCAACAGCGCGGGTGGACGGCTGCGCGGTCTGGCGGCAGCGGCGGCCGCCGATCCGGTGCTGGCCCGGCTGCTGACCACACCGCTCATGCTGGGCGTCGCCGTCCTCGCCTACGAGGGCGTGGACGAGACCGAGGTCGCGGCCTCCGGCGACGCGGGGGAGCGCAGGGGGCGCATCTTCGACGCCTACATCGAGCGCATGATCCACCGAGACCGGAGCCTGCGCGGCCGGCCGATCACGCCGCAACGCCCCGCCGGCCAGGTGCAGGCCGATCTGCTGCGGCTCGCCCAGAGCCTGAGCCTGGTCCACGCGACGGTGTACTACCCGGACGATCCCTCGCACATCGTTCTCCAGGCGCCGGACGACGTGGCCAGGCGGCTCCTGCCGTCGTGGATGTACTGGATGCTGCGGGGCATGCGGCGGATGAGCGGGTACGAGGCCGGCAATCCCGCCAGCAGGCCGAACCGGGTCTACCGGGGCATGATCTTCGTCTACCGGGTGCCCCTGCCGTTCCTGGGGTCGCCGGTGATGGACCACCTCCAGCGGAAGTTCCTCGACTACGCGACCGACCGGGCGATCATGCGCCGCGCCGGGGAGGGGTACGCCTTCCTGCACAAGACCGTCCAGGACCACCTCGCGGCCCGCGCCGGGAGCATGTCCGTCCAGGAGCTTCGGAACCTGGCCCGCTCGTAGGCCCGGTCAGGCACCCGCCCCGCCCGCCCGGCGCCGCTGCTGCCGCAGGCCCGGCGTCGGGTCCAGGTAGACCCGGCGCACCGACGGATAGCGTTCCCGCAGCTGTTCCTCCGCCTCCTCGCAGGCCCACTCGATCTGGTCGGCGGTCGAGGCGTCCCGGAAGTCGACCTTCGCGGCGATCAGGAACTCCGCCGGGCCCTGGATGAGCGTGGTGAGTTCCAGTACGTCGACGATGTGCGGGACGGAGAGCAGCTCTTCGCGGATGCCGGCCCGCACCGACTCCGGCAGCGGACGGCCGATCAGCAGCTGCGCGTTGGAACGGCCCAGTACCCAGGCGACGTACACCAGCAGCAGACCGATCAGGACCGACGCGATGCCGTCCCAGACCCCGGAACCGGTCAGCTGGCCGCCGAGCAGGCCGCCCGCGGCGAGCAGCAGACCCGCCAGCGCCGCCGAGTCCTCCATCACCACGGCCTTGACCGCGGTGTCGGGGGTGAGGCGGAAGTAGCGCCTGACGGGTGCCCGCAGACGGGCGGCCTCGTGGCGGACCTGTCGGACCCCGATGCGCAGCGAGAAGGACTCCAGCACGAAGGCCACTGCGAGCACGATGTACGAGATGAGCGGATCGCCGGGCTTCCCGCCCTCCGCGAGGGCGTGGATGCCGTCGTAGACGGAGAAGACCGCACCGCCGACGAACGTGGCCACGGAGGCGAGCATCGCCCAGATGTAGCGCTCGGGTCCGTAGCCCAGCGGGTGTCCCTCGTCTGCGGGCTTCTCGCTGCGCTTCAGCGCGGTGAGCAGCATCAGTTCGGTGACCGTGTCGGCGAGCGAGTGCGCCGCCTCGGAGAGCATCGCGCTCGATCCGCTGATCAGCCCGGCGACCGCCTTCGCCACGGCGATGCCGAGATTGGCCAGCGCCGCGACGATGACGGTGAAGACGGACTCCCCACCACCGGTCTTCGCGCCACTCGTGGTCTCGTCGCTCATGGTGGGGAGTATGTCCGAATCGTCCACCCATGGCCCGCCTGCGCGAGGCGTGTCAGTACCGGAGTGCGTCGGTCCCGGAGCGTGTCAGTCCCGGGGGACGCGGACCACGCCCTCCTGGATGACGGTGATCGCCAGCCGGCCGTCCTGGGTGTAGATCCGGGCCTGGCCGAGCCCGCGCCCGCCGGACGCGGACGGCGACTCCTGGTCGTACAGCAGCCACTCGTCGGCCCGGAACGGCCGGTGGAACCACATCGCGTGGTCGAGGCTCGCGCCGACCACGTCACCGACCGCCCAGCCGCCGCGCCCGTGGGCGAGGAGCACCGAGTCGAGCAGCGTCATGTCGGAGACGTACGTCGCCATGCAGACATGGAGCAGCGGATCGTCCGCGAGCTTGCCGTTGGTGCGGAACCACACCTGGGAGCGGGGCTCCCGCGGTTCGCCGACCGTGCCGAAGGGCGGCGCGTCCACGTACCGCAGGTCGACCGCGGCCCGCGCCTCGATCAGCCGGTCCACAACGCCCGGCCCGCTGAAACGGTCCGCGTACCGGGGCAGCATCTGCGCCGCCGTGGGCAGTGTCTCCGGGTCCGGGGCGGACGGCATGGCCGCCTGGTGCTCCAGGCCCTCCTCGTAGGTCTGGAACGAGGCCGAGAGGTGGAAGATCGGCTGGCCGTGCTGGACGGCGACGACCCGGCGGGTGGTGAAGGAGCGGCCGTCGCGGATGCGGTCGACGCTGTAGACGATCGGCGCGCCCGGGTCGCCCATCCGGAGGAAGTAGGAGTGCAGGGAGTGGGCGGTCCGGTCGGCGGGGACGGTACGGCCCGCGGCGACCAGGGCCTGGGCCGCGACCTGGCCGCCGAAGACACGGGGGACGACCGCCGAACGGCTCGTACCCCGGAAGATGTCCCGCTCGATCTGCTCCAGGTCGAGCAGATCGAGCAGGGAGTCGAGTGCTGCGCTCATGGGAGGAACGTAGCCGCTCTCACAGGCCCATGGACTTGGCGATGATCGACTTCATGACCTCGTTGGTGCCGCCGTAGATGCGGTTGACCCGGTTGTCCGCGTAGAGGCGGGCGATCGGGTACTCGTTCATGTAGCCGTAGCCGCCGTGCAGCTGGAGGCAGCGGTCGATGACTCGGTGCGCGACTTCGGTGCAGAACAGCTTCGCGGAGGCGGCCTCGGCAGCGGTCAGCTCACCGGCGTCCAGGGCCTCCAGGGCGCGGTCGGCGACGGCCTCGGCGGCGTCCACCTCGGCCTGGCAGGCGGCCAGCTCGAACTTGGTGTTCTGGAAGGACGCGACGGTCTTGCCGAAGACGGTGCGCTCCTGCACGTACTGCTGCGCGAACCGGACCGCGGCCCTGGCCTGCGCGTACGCGCCGTAGGCGATGCCCCAGCGCTCGGACGGCAGGTTCTGGCCGAGGTAGTAGAAGCCCTTGTTCTCCTCGCCGAGCAGGTCCGCGACCGGCACCTTCACGTCGGAGAAGGCCAGCTCGGCGGTGTCGGAGGTCCGCAGACCGAGCTTGTCGAGCTTGCGGCCCAGGGAGTAGCCCTCGGACTTGGTGTCGACGGCGAACAGGGAGATGCCGAAGCGGCGGTCCTCGGCGGTCGGCGCCGAGGTACGGGCGCAGACGATGACGCGGTCGGCGTGGACGCCACCGGTGATGAAGGTCTTCGAACCGTTGAGCACGTAGTGCGTGCCGTCGTCGGAGAGCTTGGCGGTGGTCTTCATGCCCGCGAGGTCGGAGCCGGTGCCCGGCTCGGTCATCGCGAGCGCCCACATCTCCTCGGCGGAGACGAACTTCGGCAGGTAGCGCTTCTTCTGCTCGTCGTTGGCGAGCATCTTGATGTACGGCAGGGCGAGCAGGACGTGCACGCCGGAGCCGCCGAAGTTGACGCCCGCGCGGGCGGTCTCCTCGTACTGGATGGCCTCGAACTTGTGGGTCTCCAGGCCGGCGCCGCCGAACTCCTCGGGCACGTTGATGCCGAACAGGCCGAGGTCGGCGAGCTTGGTGTAGAGCTCGCGCGGCACGATGCCCTGCTGGAACCACTCGTCGTAGTGGGGGACGACCTCTGCCTCGATGAAGGCGCGTATGGTCTCCCGGAACGCCTCGTGGTCCTCGTTGAATACCGTACGGCGCACGGGGTGCCTCCTAGATCAGCTTCGGTCGGCGTGGGCTCGGCCGGTTCGCGGTCGGTGTTCTCTCGGCGGTCGGTCTCGGGTCCGCCTCGATCAATTCGGCCCGACGTGGCTAAGCGCTTGCTCAGATGCATTCAAAAGTTACCCGGCAGTCATGGAAGCTGTCCAGGGTGATGCTCCGCACGCCCGGACGCGGACATACGGAGGTCCTCCCCGGCCGCCGACCGGGGAGGACCTCCGTACCTCTGGTGCCGTCGGTGCTACTGGGGCTTGAAGGAGCGGATCTGGTAGTTCCCCTGGAGGTTGCCGCCGTTGCCGGCGGGGGTGGAGCCGACCCGGGCGTTGTAGTTGGTCTGGGTGTAGTACTGCACGCGGTGCCCGGTCGCGTTCCACACGGAGCGGACGTTCTGGCCCCGCTGGATGAACGAGCAGTCGTCGGCGGTATTCGCCCGCTGCTTGTCGGACCACTGGCAGCGGGTGCCACCCCCGTTCCAGTCGCTGTAGATACAGAAGTAGCCCGGGCTGCAGCTGAACGAAGCCCTGGCGTTCTCGGGGGCGGCGTTCCCGGTGGCCGCGGTCGCGGCGGGTCCGGTGCCCAGCCCCAGGGCGAGGGCGAGAGAGGTGAGGGCGAGCGCGCTGAAGCGGTTCATGGCAGAGACCTCTTTCCAGACGGTGACCGGGGATCCGCCCCGGTCACCGTCAGCGTGGCACGGCCGTGACCTGCGCAGACAGGCGGAAACAGGGGCGCTCGAAGCCCGGATGCGGTTCGCGTCCGCCGTTGCCGCGGATCGTGCGACGGCGTGGGTTTCTGCGCTCCTGGCTCACAGGTCACGCCAAGCGCACACCAGTTCATGATCTGACTAATTGCCATATTTCTTTCATTCGGTGTTGACGAGGGAATCGACCTGTTGGCGGACCTGGCCGGTCCGGCGCAGACGGACAGGGCTTCCGGTTCCGACCGGTCGGCCCGGGCGCGCATCCGGTCCGGCCGGCAAGCGGCCAGGGCGCGCGGAAGCGTCCCGTGAGTCCGCGAATCCGTAGACGACACAGCACCCGACAGGGCTTCTCGCGATCTCCGGGCGAGACCCGCGGCGCCCACTCCGCGGACACGTCCGGCGATCCCCGAGATGCACCGTCATGCCGAAAACACGACACACGGAGGTCCCATGCTCGGGGTGGAGCACCCGGAGGCGAGCTGGGTTCAGGTGAATCTGGCCCCGCAGCCGCGTTCATGGCCGCGCCTGTACCAATGGCTCGCCGGCACCGCGCACGACCTCCTCGACGAACACACCGCACGCGCCTTCTTCTTCATGCACAAGGCACCCGGTCTGCGCGTGCGCTTCCAGGCGTCGAGGTCGGCCGGCCCCATTCTGTTGCAGGCCGAACTCCTCGGCCGGATCAAGGAGTTCGGCGGGCTGGCCGGGCCGCCGGTGTGTGCGGTGTACGAGCCGGAGTCCTACCTCTTCGGCGGCCCCGGCTCCATGCCGTGGGTGCACGACGTGTTCACCGCCGACTCCCTGGCCTGGCTCGACCACCACACCCGGCGGCCCGGTGACGGCGGCGGGCACGCCGCGGCCGACTGGCGGCTCTCGCTCGCCCTGCTCCGTGAGCTGTTCGACGGCCTGGGCATCGTCGGCTGGGAACACCGGGGCGTCTGGGACGCGGTGCGCACGGACACCGGACGACGCCTTCCCGAGGGCCTGCGGGACGCCGCGCTCCGCCGGGCGGCGCAGGGCATCCGCGCGTACTGGGAACAGCCTCGTGCCCAGCTCCTCACCGGTCTGTCCGAGACCTGGCGCGCGGGCCAGGAGCGCCACTGCGAGGCGGTGCACCTGGCCGCGGCCCGCTGGCGCACCGGCTACTTCGAGTCCGGCTACGCCCAACGCGGCCCGCGCCGCGCCGCCGCCCACGCCGTGATCTTCCACTGGAACCGCGCGCGGCTCTCGCACGCCCGCCAGAGCCTGATCGCCGAGGCGCTGTTCGACGACGGGGCGGACGACGGGACGGTGGGCTGACATGGCCGGACTCCACATGGCCTCGCCGGCACCTGCCGGCCCCGGCACGAGCGGCGGCCGGCTCCTCGGCGCCACCGCCCTGGTGCGCGCCTGTGGCGTCCCCGTCTCGATGTGGACGGCCGCCGGCGGTTCCGGGCTGTTCGGCCGGGTCGTCGAGCACGCCGATGCCGCCGAGCGGCAGAGCGCGCGGGCCCGGCGCCTCGCCGAGGCGCTGAGCGGCGTCGTCCCCGACCGGCGCCTGACGGACGCCGAGCGCCGTGCCGTGCTGGCCCTGCGGCGGCGCCTGCACTCCGGCTCGGCGCCGGGCCCGGCGGACTGCCGATTCCTGGAGACGGTGACCGCCGTACCCGAGTGGCTCGCACGGGAGGCCGGAGCGCTCTGCCGCGCCGCCGTCTCGGCCCGCGCGACCCGGGCGGAGCTGGAGCGCGCGCTCGGCGACGAGCACGAGCGGGTGGGCGCGCTGGCCTGGTCACTGGTGTCCGCCAGCCCGGTCCTGCGGGAGTTCGTCGACGGAGCGGGCCCCGGGCCGGCGCGGGACGTGGCCGCACGCCTGGCCGACGGCGAGACGTGGACCGGGAAGCGGCTGCGCAAACGTTCCGCGTATCTGTGGCGGGCCGTTGGCCGGGCGGCGGCGAAGACCACGCCACGGGGATGGGTGGGACAGGTCGCTCCGGTCCCGGTCGGCGGTTCCGGCTTCGCGGACGGGGCGGGGTTCGGACTGCTCGCCCCCGGCGCCGAGCTGGCCGGTCTTGCCGCCGCCGCCGTGGAGAACGTTCACGTCGTACGCACCCTCGCCGGTGCGCGGGACCTGCGGGGCGCCGACCCGGCCACCGCGCTCGCGCCCGCCCCGCTGTCCCTCACCGACGGCGGCGACGGGGGCGGGGCGGGGGAAACGCTGCGCTGTTACGCGATCGACCCGGGCGATCCCGGGCGGCTGAGGCAGGTCGCCGTGCGGCGTACCGCGCTGCTGGACCTGCTGCTCACCCTGTTCGCCGAGGGTCCGCGCACCCTCGCGGAACTGGAGTGCGCGCTGCCGGTCGCCGATCCCGTCGTACTGCGCGGATTCCTCACCCACCTGACGGGGCTGGGCGTGCTCCAGATCTGCGCGGCCCCGCGCCATCGCCGCATCGACTGGTCCCCGGCCGCCCGGGTGGCCGGATCCGGGCGGCTGCCCCGACCGGGCAGCCGGTCCGCAGGACCCGGGCCGGACGGCTGGTTCCTCGACTCCTACCGAGGTCTGGACGCCCGCGTGCCCGACCGGGCCGCCGCCCGCGTCCAGCGCGCCCTGCGGACCGCCCACCGCGTGGCCGCCCTGCGCCGGGCCGACCGGGACGCGGGCTCCGGCGCACCGGCTCCCACGCCGGGTACCGAGCGGTTGGACGAGCGTCCGCGCCCGGTCGGCGAGATCCTGACCGCGCTGCTGTCGTCGGGTGAGCGGCCGTCCCCCGGGCCGGCCCCGCGCCGCTACGGGGGATGGCATCCGGCCCACGGACCGGAATCCGGATACGCCCGGCTCCTCGGCCACCTCGCCGCCCATCGCGACGCGGCGCAGGTCGACATCGACGACGACCTCCTGGACGAGTTCGGGGCACCGCCGGCCGAAGCGGCGGTGCCGCCCTGGCCGCTGGACTGTCTGGTGCGCCCGCTGCCCGGCCCGGGGCCCGTCGCGGTGCTGGAGACCGCCTCGCCCGCCGGAGTCATCGACGCCCGGTTCGCCGGGGCGCTCCAGGACCTCTACGGCGGCTACGGCGCCGTAGACGCCTACCGCGACTTCCTGGACGCCGTGGAGCGGCGAGCCGGGGTGAGGTTCGTCGAACTGCTCGTACCGCCGGTGTCGGAGCGCGCGGCCAACGCCGTCCGGCGCCCCGTCACCACCCGCTGGTGGACGGGCGACCCCAACCCGGCCGCGTACTTCGGCCTGGGGGGCCCTGGAAGTCCCGGGAGCTCCGGGAGCCCCGGAAGGTCTGGAAGTCCCGGGAGCCCCGGTGGACCCGATGTTCTCAACGGCCCCAGCAGCCCTGGTGGTTCCAGTGGTCCCGGCGGACCCAGTGGTCCCGATGGTCCCAGTGCCCCCAGCAGCCGCGTCGCGGCCGGCCCGCGCTACCTCCCCCTCGACCGCATCACCCTGCGCCGCTCCGGCGGCCGGATCGTCGCCGAGGTGGACGGGGAGCGTGTGGTGCCCGTCCATCACGCCACCCGTAGCCCGATGCCCCCGTACGACGTGCTGTTCCGGTTGCTGCTGTCGGCCGGGCACCCGTGGGCGGCCACGATGCTCCGGCTCGACGGTCTCGCCGCGGCCTTCCCCGCGCATCCGGACGTCATCCGTACGCCGAGGGTGACGATCGGTACCGACCTGGTCGTCTCCCCGGCCACCTGGCGGGTGCCCAGAGCCCGGCTGTGGCGGCCCGGCGACGGGGAGTTCGACCGGGTACGGACGCTGGCCGTGCTCGTACGGTCCGCCGCGATGCCGCGGTTCGTCTTCGTGCGGCCCGCCTTCGAGGCCAAGCCGGTGCCGGTCGACCTCGAAGCACTGACCGCGCTGAACGCCATCGAGCGAGCCTGCGCAGCGCTGGCAGGGGACGAGCTGGTCATCGAGGAGATGCTGCCCGGCCCGGTGGCCGGACCGCACGGGCCGACGCTGTCCGACGCACTGCACGAGGGCGCACCGGTCGCCGCCGAGCTGATGCTCAGGCTGCCCTTCGACCGGACCGCCGAGGAGCTGGCCGAGCCTGCCGCCGCCGCCCTCACCCAGAACGTCCCCGGCCTGCCAGCACCCGGTGCGGACGGATGCCGGGGCGGCAACCCACCAGGGAAACAGTAGGAAACAGGAGGAAACACCATGTCCCTCATGGATATCACCGACCTCGACACCCTCATCGACGAGCTGGACGAGCGCATCACCGGCACCGAGCTGCCCGCGATGACGGACAGCTACAGCGCCCTGTGCACCATCATCGTCTGCGACTCGGTCATCTGCGGCTGAGGCCACCGGCTGACCGTGTCCGACCGGACGCGACGCGTCCATCACTGAGTTGAACGGAGCCACCCGGACCGGTTCGGGTGGCTCCCCGACGAGGAGGCCCGATGCCACCGCACGGCCCCGGACCGCATCCTTCGGCACTCGATCTCTCCCGGCAGTTCCTGGACGGATACCCCGAGTCCGAGAACACCACCTCCGACCCGGGCGTCCCGGTACTGGCCTCGCTGGCCGCCCGGGCGGGCGACCCCGCCGCGGCGGCGAGCGCCCGGCGCGCGGTCGCCGCCTGGTCCCGGACCGTGGGCCGCGGCCTTTCCCACGGCGGACTGCTCGACGGCGGCCTGGCCGGAACCTATGTCGGCCTGCGCCGGGCCGCCCGGATCCACCCCCCGCTGCACCGCGCCGCCGACCGGCTGCGCGACCACCTGCTGAGCAGCGCCTCGGCGCACCCCTGGCGGACGACGGGCGTCGGCCTGCCCGACTACGACCTCATCGGCGGACCGGCCGGCACCCTGCTCGCGCTCTGTGCACAGGAACCACAGCCGTCCGTACGCCAACTCCTGCCGTTCGCCGCCCACTTGGCGGCGCTGTGCGACAGCGACGACCTGCGCCGGCTGCACATCGGCCAGTACGCGGACCACCCCCGGCTGGGCTGGATGCAGGGCCGGGTGAACACCGGGATGGGCCACGGAGTGGCGGGACTCGTCGCCGCGCTCACCGCCACGGTCCGCCGCACCGGGCCACGGCCACGGCTGACGGATGCCCTGCGCCGCGCCACCCACTGGCTGGTGGAGCAGTCCTTCGAGGACGACCGGGGTGTCCGGAGCTGGGACGGTGCGGGCCGCGACGGCCCGCCGCCCGCCGGGGCGCGGGCCCGGCAGGCCTGGTGCTACGGCACCCCCGGCATCACCTGGGCGCTGTGGGACGCGGCCGACGTGCTGGGCGACCGGGCGGCGGCCGACTGGGCTGCGGGCGCCTTCGCCACCCTCGCGGAGCGCTACGACGAGGACTTCCACCTCTTCGGCGACCCGCTGACGGACCGGCTCGCGCTGTGCCACGGCGCGGCGGGCGTGCTGGTCGTGGCGGACGCCTTCCACCGCTGGGCCCGGCTGTCGGCCGCCGCCGTGCTCGGCGCCCGGCTGGCCGAGCACCTGACCACCCGGCTGCCGGCGGCCCTCGCCCCGGACCGGCCCCGGACCTCGCTGCTCACCGGAGCCCCGGGCGTACTCAGCGCCCTGCTCACCGCCACCGACGACACCTCGCGCGACTGGCTGCCCTGCCTCGGGCTGCGGTAGCGGGCGCCGCCGGGCCGATCACCGACTCCGCAGGGCGTCGCTCGGCCACCAACTGACGTTTGCGCCCCGGGAGTATCCGCTGGGGCGGCATGATCGGGGGATGCTCGGATTAGAGGAACGCCGCCATCGGCGCAGTTGGCGGGTCGTGCGTGTCGTGTGCGCGGTGTCGATCGCGGCAGGCGTGACTTTCGCCGTATGGAACATCGTCGCCGACAAGGAGCGCAAGCCCGTCGACATCGCGACTCTTCTCGGTGTTCCGATCGGTGTGGTCGGTCTGGCGATCGCGGTCGTGACGCTGTGGAAGCCGGTCGAGAGAAATGGCGTCGAACTCGCGCGTGGCCGTGCCGGAAAGCTCGCCGGGGAGGTCAAGAAGGGCGAGAGCAGGGTGCGGCGGCAGCTGCTCGGTTCCGACGTCCAGCGCATCAACCTCACCTATGTCTTGCACTCGATGAGCGAACGGGCCGCTACGGCCCCGCCTGCCGGGCGTACGTTCGCCGACGGTCCCGCCACCTTGCCCGATGTCCTGGAGTACTACCGCTCCACCCGGCCCCGGCGTCTGGTCGTCACCGGGGCTGCCGGGGCGGGAAAGACCGTCCTGGCCCTGGAACTCATGCTTGCCCTCATCGAAGACCGCGCCGAGGGCGATCCCGTGCCGGTCCGGATCTCGCTGGCCCAGTGGGACACCGACCAGCCCCTGACCGACGTGCTGGCACAGCGTCTGGCCGAGGCGTACGGCTGGCCGGCCGGCACGGCTGCCGGCCTGGTCGAGCACGGGATGGTCCTGCCGGTCCTGGACGGGCTGGACGAGATGGATCCGCTGCGCCCGGACGGCACCCCGGATCCCGACGCGCCCCGCGCCCGTGCCGTTCTGGAAGCGCTCAACACCTACCAGGACGGCCGGAACGCCGGTTCCCTCGTACTGACCTGCCGCACCGCTCACTACGACGCTCTCGCCCCCACGGACCGTCTGATCGACGCCGCACGCATCGCCGTCGCCCCCGTCGACGCCGACCACGCCGTCACCTATCTCCGCGCGCGGGCCATCGACACCCCCCGCTGGCAGCCCCTGATCGACCACCTCGAAACCCAGCCCGCCGGCCCGCTGACCACCACCTTGTCCACGCCCTGGCGGCTGTGCCTGACCGCCACCGTCTACCACCGCGACGGCGATCCCTCAGAACTCCTCCACCACACCGACGGGCACGACCTCGACGAGTACCTCCTCACCCGCTACGTCCCCGCCACCGTCGCCAACACGCCCAACCCCCGCGGCTACCGGCCCGAAGACGTCCATCGCTGGCTCCACCACCTCACCGGCCACCTCACGGGCGCCCCGTCCACCGACCTCACCCTCCATCGACTCTGGACCCTGGCCGGCACCACCCGCGTCCGCATCGCCGACATCATCCTCACCACGCTCGCCGTCGCTGCCGTCCTTGCCTTCGCCTTCGTGGGCCTCATCGAGGACGAACCTTTTCCGACCACCCTCTTCGCCGCGCTGGCAGCGTTCGCCGGCATCGCCTCCTTCCGTCCGACACCCAGTCCCAACCGGCTCCGCATCACCCGGGGAACGCTCCAGCGCGGATTCAAGGCCAGGTTCTGGGCCGGATTGAAGATCTGGTTCGCCGTCGGCTTCGCGATCGGAGTCGCGATGCTGGTGTCCTTGGAAGGCAGGGGGTGGTACGCGCTCGCGGAACTCTTCGAGCTCCAGCTCAATATCCCGAATGCGTTCCCGGGGATCGAGCTGGGTGTCGAGGTCGGGCTCGTGGTCGGCTGCACCGGCGGAATCATGGCCGGGCTCACGGGCGGGTTCGCGACCGGTTTCAGTACCTGGTTCAGGGTCTGGTTCGCACTCGGGCTCGCGTATGGACTCGGGGCCTCGGATTTCGGGTCCGGGCTCATGGGCGGACTCAGACTCGGACTTTTCGTCGGACTCGTCTTCGCGCTCGCGGGCGGGCTCATCGGCGGCTTCGTGAACGGACTCAAGGAAGAGCCGACCACTGTGGCCAACCCTTGGGCGATTGTCCGCGACGACATGGCCTACGGACTCGTGATCGGGCCCCTTGCCGGGCTCATGGCCGGGCTCATGGTCGGGTTCACGATGTGGGTCAGGGGTGGAGCCATGGGGACCGTGGTTGTGGCTGTTGTCGGGCTCGTGGTCGGGTTCGCGAGCGGACTGGCGGGTGCGGCGCGGAGGTACGGGGTGTTCCTGCTGTGCTCGCGCGGCAAGCTGCCCTTCCGCCTCGCGGTCTTCCTCGACTGGGCCGTCACCGCCGGCCTCCTGCGCTACAGCGGGCCCAGCTATCAGTTCCGCCACCGCGAACTTCAGCAATGGCTCACTCGGCACCCCCGGCCTTGACCGTGTCACGGCGACGGCCCCGTCCGAGGACGGGGCCGGTCGGTCGAAGTGATCTTTGCGCGCTCAAGGCGTGTGACGACGTGCCTGTCACGCTCCTCGTCGCTCCGAGGGGGGAAAGTGGTGCCCGGAATCGCGCGCGCGTACCCCTCCGTCCGGAGGATTCCGGGCACGAAGTTCAGGCCGAATTCCCTGATCATCTTCCGTGGCCCAGCGCGGAGGGCAAGCCCTGCTACGTCGTCGGTGACGGAACCGGACGCGTCTCCCGCGTGGCCGGCAACATCGAGAGCGTGCGGCTCGGCATGGCGCTCGAACTGCTCGGCCACGCCGACGACATGCTCGACGACGGCCAGGTCACTTCGGCGCAGCTCCGGTACGTCCTGGCCCGCATGGCCGGGGCATCGCGCGATGTGCACCGGACCGCCCGGAGCCGGGGCGAGCGGCTCGCTGCTTCAGCCCGCGAGGGCTGAATCCTCCCCGCTCACCGCACCCGCAGCGCGAACCACAGCTCCGTCCGTACGTCCATGTCGTCCAGGTCCACGTCCAGCAGGGCCGCGCAGCGGGCGATGCGCTGGCGGACCGTGTTGCGGTGGATGCGCAGGGCCGTGGCCGTACGGTCCCAGCTGCCGTGGAGGCTCAGCCAGCAGCGCAGGGTCTCGGTCAGCGGCTCGGTGAGCGGGGCGAGGAGGGCGCGGGCGTGCGCCTCGGCGCGGTCGGGCGGGATCAGGGCGGACAGGCCGGATCCGGTGCCGTTGTGATGGTGGGCCAGCGGGGTGCGGGTGGCGACGGCGCGGCCCAGGGCGCGGGAGGCCTGGTCGTCGGCGAGGCCGAGGGCGGTGATGGCGGCGGGGGCGGACGCGCCGAGCGTCCAGCCGGGCTGCGGGGTGATCCGGTCGCCGCCGGGGACCAGTACCCGTACGGCGTCGCCGCCCCGGCCCGCGTCGACCAGGGCCGAACCGAGGGCGGCACCCAGCGCGCCGGTGGTGAGCGGGTCGACCGGGCCGTCGCCGCTGCGGCGCGCGTGCACCACCGTCCACTGCTCGGCACCCCCGAGCAGCGGTGCCACGTCCTGCGGGTCCGCGCCCAGCAGCATCCGCACCAGCGCGGCCGAGCGGCCCGCGGCGTCGGCGCCCTGGTGCGGGGCGGCCAGCAGGGAGAGCAGGACCACCGCGATCCCGGCGATGGTGTGGTCGCCCGCCTCGCGCCGGTCCGTCGCCAGTGCCAGGACCAGCCCCTGGCCGCCGCCCAGCGCGTAGGCCGACAGATGGGTGTCCCGCAGGGTGTCGGTGGCGGACGCCGGGGCGGGGCGTGACCCGGCGCCGACCACCCGGGTGAGTCTGGTCAGCGCCGCTCCGACGTCGGGGGCCGGGCGGCGGCCCGAGGCGTGCAGCTCCTCGCCGTCCGCGGCGAGCAGCGCCGCCCGGCCCTCCAGCTGGGCCGCCAGCTGGTGCAGCACCGCCGGGACCGGGTCCGGCCGGGCCGCCGCCGAGGCCAGGGCCTGCTGGGCGCGCGTCACCCGGCGCAGCTCGCGGTGGCGGGCCTCGGCCATCAGCCGCCACACCGTCCGGGCGATCGCCGTGAACGGGGTCTCGGGCGGCACCTCCAGCAGCGGCAGACCGTGCCGGTCGCACGCCTCGATCAACGCCTGCGGCACCGTGTCGAACACCGGCGTCACCCCGAAACCGAGCGCCGCCGCCCCCGCCTCCACCACCCGGTCCACGAACGCGTCCGGGTCCTTCAGCAGCACCCCGGCGCTCAGCAGCAGCTCACCGCCGAGGAGATAGGGGTACGGGTCGGCCATCTCCGAGGTGTGCACCCACAGCAGATCCGCCTCGGCCGGACCCGCGATCCGGCGCAGTCCGAGCTCCTCGTGGGCCAGCAGCTCGGCGAGCGGGATCGGCGGGGTGGGCGGGGGAGCGGGCGTCGGGGTCGGCCCGCCCGGGACTTCCGGCATGGACGGTCCATCCATCAGGGACTTCGATTATGGATGAAACGTACTCTTCAGCGTCGCTTGCGGGCCACCTACCGTCTTCTTCACGTAAGGCATGTGCACTTGTGACCGAAGTGGAGGAAGCCCATGGCCGTCGACTACGCGGTGATCATCATCTATCTGGCCGGCATGCTCGCCATGGGCTGGTGGGGCATGCGCCGCGCCAAGTCCAAGAGCGAGTTCCTGGTGGCGGGCCGCAGGCTCGGCCCCGGCATGTACTCCGGCACGATGGCCGCCATCGTCCTCGGCGGTGCCTCCACCATCGGCGGCGTAGGACTCGGTTACCAGTACGGCCTCTCCGGCGCCTGGATGGTCGTCACCATCGGCCTCGGACTGCTCGCCCTGTCCGTCTTCTTCTCCGCACGCATCGCACGGCTGAAGGTCTACACCGTCTCCGAGATGCTGGATCTGCGCTACGGCGGCCGGGCCGGGATCATCTCCGGCGTCGTGATGTGGGCGTACACGCTGATGCTCGCGGTCACCTCGACCATCGCGTACGCCACCATCTTCGACGTCCTCTTCGACCTGAACCGGACCGTCGCGATCATCCTCGGCGGCGCCATCGTCGTGGCGTACTCCACGCTCGGCGGCATGTGGTCGATCACGCTCACCGACATGGTGCAGTTCGTCGTCAAGACCATCGGAGTGCTGCTGCTCCTGCTGCCCATCGCGGTGATCAAGGCGGGCGGCTTCAGCGAGATGAAGGCGAAGCTGCCCACCGAGTACTTCGACCCGCTCGGCATCGGCGGCGAGACGATCTTCACCTATGTGCTGATCTACACCTTCGGCATGCTGATCGGCCAGGACATCTGGCAGCGGGTGTTCACCGCCCGCAGCGACAAGGTCGCCCGCGTCGGCGGCACCGTCGCCGGTACCTACTGTCTGATCTACGCCGTCGCCGGTGCCGTCATCGGCACCGCCGCGAAGGTCATGTACCCGAAGCTGCCCAGCGCCGACGCCGCGTTCGCGACCATCGTCAAGGACGAGCTGCCGATCGGTGTGCGCGGGCTGGTGCTGGCCGCCGCGCTGGCCGCAGTGATGTCCACGTCCTCCGGCGCGCTGATCGCCTGTGCCACCGTCGCCAACAACGACATCTGGTCCCGGCTGCGGGGCGTGGTGTCCCGGGGCGGCGAGGCCGCCGGGGGCGAGCACGACGAGGTGAAGGGCAACCGGGTCTTCATCCTCGTCATGGGCGTCGCCGTCATCATGATCGCCATCGCGCTCAACAACGTCGTCGAGGCCCTGACCGTCGCGTACAACCTGCTCGTCGGCGGCCTGCTGGTGCCGATCCTCGGCGGTCTGCTGTGGCGCCGGGGCACCGCGGCGGGCGCACTGGCCGCGGTGTCGGTCGGCGGCCTCGCGGTGATCGGCCTGATGGCGGGATACGGGATCCTCGCCAACGAACCGGTCTACTACGGCCTGTTGGCCTCGCTCGCGGTGTACGTGATCGTCTCCCTGACGACGAAGCCGACCGACGCCGCCGTACTCGCGGCCTGGCGCGAGCGGCTGGCGGGACGGGGCGCGACGACGGAGGAGCCGGTGCGCGAACCGGCCGCGACGTAACCGTTCCCGCACCCCCGGGAGGGGCGGCCATGTCCCTCCCGCCCCGCCCCGCACACTGGACAACGCACGCAACCCGAAGGAAGGCACCCCACATGAGCAGCAACGAAACGCCGCGCGGCCCCGTCGACTCCTCCCGCGTCCCGCGGTACGCCGGGCCCGCGACGTTCGCCCGGCTGCCCCGCCTCGACGAGGTCGGCACGGCCGATGTCGCCGTCGTCGGCGTGCCCTTCGACACCGGTGTCTCCTACCGGCCCGGCGCCCGCTTCGGCGGCAACGCGATCCGTGAGGCCTCGCGCCTGCTGCGCCCGTACAACCCGGCGCAGGACGCCTCGCCCTTCGCACTCGCACAGGTCGCCGACGCCGGTGACATCGCCGCGAACCCGTTCAACATCAACGAGGCCGTCGAGACGATCGAGGCCGCCGCCGACGACCTGCTCGGCACCGGTGCCCGCATGATGACGCTCGGCGGCGACCACACCATCGCGCTGCCGCTGCTGCGTTCGGTCGCCAAGAAGCACGGCCCGGTCGCCCTGCTCCACTTCGACGCGCACCTCGACACCTGGGACACCTACTTCGGCGCCGAGTACACCCACGGCACCCCGTTCCGCCGCGCCGTCGAGGAAGGCATCCTCGACACCTCCGCGCTCTCCCACGTCGGCACCCGCGGCCCGCTCTACGGCAAGCAGGACCTGGACGACGACGCGAAGATGGGCTTCGGCATCGTCACCTCCGCCGACGTGATGCGGCGCGGCGTCGACGAGGTCGCCGACCAGCTGCGTCAGCGCATCGGCGACCGGCCGCTGTACATCTCCATCGACATCGACGTGCTGGACCCGGCGCACGCCCCCGGCACCGGCACCCCCGAGGCCGGCGGCCTGACCTCCCGCGAGCTCCTGGAGATCGTCCGCGGGCTGTCCTCCTGCAACCTGGTCTCCGCCGACCTGGTCGAGGTCGCCCCCGCGTACGACCACGCCGAGATCACCTCCGTCGCCGCCTCCCACACGGCGTACGAGCTGACCACGATCATGTCCCGCCAGATCGCAGAGGCCCGCACGAAGTGAGCCACGACCACCACGACGAGCGGCCGCGGCTCAGCCCCGAGCAGATCGCGGCCGCGCTGAACCCCCCGGCCGGCCGCAACGGCGGCGACCTCGTCGTCGAGACCCTCCAGGGCCTCGGCGCGACCACCGTCTTCGGCCTGCCCGGCCAGCACGCGCTCGGCATGTTCGACGCGCTGCGCCGCTCCTGTCTGACGTACATCGGGCTGCGCGTCGAGAACAACGCGGGCTTCGCCGCGGACGCGTACGGCCGGATCACCGGGGAAGTGGCGCCCCTGCTGCTCTCCACCGGGCCGGGCGCCCTCACCTCCCTCGCCGCGCTCCAGGAGGCGGCGGCCGCCTCCGCCCCCGTGCTGGCCATCTCCAGCCAGATCCCGGCGGCGGGCCTGGGCGGCGGACGCCACGGCTATCTGCACGAACTGCGCGACCAGAAGGCGTCGTTCCGCGACGTCGTGAAGTCCGTCCACACCGTCCGCACCGCCTCCCAGATCCCGTCGGCGATCGCCGCCGCCTGGGAGTCCGCGCTGACCGCCCCGCACGGCCCGGTCTGGATCGAGATCCCGCAGGACGTGCTCCTCGCCGAGACCACGCTTCCGGCCGTCACGGCGATGGACGCCACCCCGCGCGAGCTGCACGCCCGCCCCGAACTGACCGCGGTGGCGGCCGACCTGCTCTCGAAGGCCGGGAGCCCGGCGATCATCGCGGGCGGCGGAGTCGTACGGTCCGACGCGTCCGGGAAGCTGCGGGCACTCGCGGAGAAGCTCGACGCCCCCGTCGTCACCACCTTCGGCGGCAAGGGCGCCTTCCCGTGGGAGCACCCGCTCTCGCTCCAGTCCTGGCTGGAGGACCGGTACACGACGGAGTTCCTGGAGTCCGCCGACGTGCTGCTGGTCGTCGGCTCCGGACTCGGTGAACTCTCCTCGAACTACCACACGTTCGCCCCGCGCGGCCGGGTGATCCAGATCGAGGCGGACGCCGGGAAGCTGGAGTCCAACCATCCCGCGCTCGGCATCCACGCCGATGCCCGCGAGGCGCTGTCCGACCTCCTCGAAGCGGTCGGCCGCCGCGAGGACCCGTCGGCGCCGGACCGGGTCCGTACGGTCCTCGACGCGGTACGGGGCAGGATCGCCGCCCAGGAACTCACCCTGGAACAGCGGCTGATCGCCTCGGTCCGCGAGGCGCTGCCCGACACGTCCCCCAGCTTCTGGGACATGACGATCCTCGCCTACTGGGCCTGGTCCGCTTTCGACGCCCGCCGCCCCAACACGATGCACTCGGCGCAGGGCGCGGGCGGCCTCGGCTACGGCTTCCCGGCCGCCCTCGGCGCGGCGGCGGCCGACCGTACGCGGCCGGTCCTCGCGGTCTCCGGCGACGGCGGCGCGATGTACTCGATCGCGGAACTGGCCACGGCCCGCCAGTACGACCTACCGGTCACCTGGCTGATCGTCGACGACGGCGGCTACGGCATCCTGCGCGAATACATGACGGGCGCCTTCGGCGAGGCAACGGCGACGGAGCTGGCCCGCCCCGACTTCGTGGCCCTCGCCGAGTCCTTCGGCGTCCCGGCGACCCGCACCACCCCGGAGACACTCACCGCCGACCTGGCCGCGTCCCTCGCGGCGCCCGGGCCCTCGGTGGTCGTGCTTCCGGCCCTGCTGAGGATGTTCGAGCCGACGCACCTGTAGGTGCCGGCCCGCTCGGCCGCAGGCGGGTGGTGCGTTCAGGTGAGGGACGGATGCTCCTTCGCGATGAGCGCCGCCTGCTCCGCCCTGCCCCGGTGGAAGTCCGGCCGCTCTTCGGGACGGAGGCTGGTGGGGACGCTCTTCGCCGGGGGCAGGAAGTCGGTCAGCGACCGGAAGACCGGGTCCGCCGCCGCTCCCTGCCCACGGATCCGGGCCTGCACCAGGTAGTGGACGATCTCCCGCAGGGGCTCCCGCAGAACGGGTTCCGGCCGCGCGGCGGCCTTCTCCGCGGCTCCCGGCTGTCCCAGCCCGTGGTGTTCGTTCTGCGCGAGCCTCTGCAGGGCCGCGACCGCCGCGAAGAGCCGGCCGCAGCGGTATGCCTCGGCGTGCCGGACCGGCTGAGCGCTCGTCACGTTTCTCCCTCGGTCGATGTTCCGGGTCGCACCCGGTGACCGATACCCGCCCGACGGGCGGCGAATCACAGCCCGCATCGCGCAACTTTCCGGCGCACCGGCGAGTCGTTACTCCCGGGTGCGCCGGGGGCGCACCGTACCGATCCACTCATGGGGGACCAGCCGCATGAAAGAACAGCCCTGCATATCCCGTCGCGCCAAGGCCGCGCTCTGCGTCGCGCTCGCCGCGGGCGTGCTCGCGCCCGTGGCACTCGGCGCCGCGCCCGCCGCGGCGGCGACGCCCACGGTGAGCTGCACGTCCGGCAAGGCCGGGCTCGCCGCGCAGCTGACGAAGGACATCACCGCCGCGCTCAAGGGCCGGAAGTCGACGACGGCCGTGGCGCTCTACGACCGCAAGACCAAGACCAACTGCACCCTGCGGGCGACGACGAAGTACGACTCGGCCAGCGTCGTGAAGGCGACCGTGCTGGCGACGCTGCTCTGGGACAACAAGAAGCACAACCGCTACCTCACCCAGCGCGAGATCAACCTCGCCACCGCCATGATCACCAAGTCCGACAACAACGCGACCACCAGCCTGTGGAAGCAGCTCGGGGTGACCAAGGTCAAGGCGTTCCTCAAGGCCGCCGGGATGACGCACACCGTGCCCGGCTCCGGCGGCTACTGGGGGCTGACCCAGATCACCGCCCAGGACGAGCTGCGGCTGCTGACCCTGCTGACCGCCAAGAACTCCGTGCTGAGCGACAACTCGCGCGCCTACGAGCTGGGCCTGATGCGCAAGGTCGTCTCCTCGCAGCGCTGGGGCACCCCCGCCGGGGCGCCGTCCGGGACGACCGTGCAGGTCAAGAACGGCTGGCTGCCGCGCGCCACCCACGGCTGGCGGGTGCACAGCATCGGCGCGTTCACCGGTAAGGGGCACGACTACGGGATCACCGTGCTCACCCAGGACAACAAGACGATGAACGACGGCATCAACACCATCCAGGCCGTCGCCCGCGCCGTGCACAAGGACCTCAACCCGGCCGTGGCCGCGAAGACGACCTCGACCATCGCCCCGCCCGCCGCCCCGCAGGAGGCGGTGCCCGCGGTGCCCGAGGCCCCGGCCGTACGGATGCTCACCGCGACACCGCGACCGTAGGGACCGGCTTCGGGGCCCGCTCCGCCATGGGCGGCGCGGGCCCCGGCAGCCCCCGCCGTCCGTCCCCGCGTCCGATTTCGACCTCCCGGAGCCCGCGTGCGCGGTGAAGGCCACCCGCATCGTGTCGCCGTCCAGCTCCATGCCGAACGTGGAGTCCGGGTGATGACGCAGTCGGTCGAGGGCCGGTCCTACGCCGACCGTCGCACCCGCGCTACGTCAATGGCCCCGTATTCGGCCCCGCCCGTGTAACGGCGGGATGAAATCCGCTGCCCACGGCGTTGGTGCCTTCCGGTAGAGCAGGTCGGACGGGGAGGCACCGGTGACGGACGCAGGGGACGTACAGGGCGCGGCGCGGGCCCCGGGGTGGGCCCGGCGGCTGTGCGGGTACGCATGGCGCTACCGGCGCAATGTGCTGCTGGCGCTCGGCTCGTCGCTCGCCGGCATGGCGGTGATGGCGCTCGTCCCGCTGATCACCAAGGTGATCATCGACGATGTGGTGGTCGGCCACACCCGGTCCCTCGCCGTCTGGACCGGGCTCCTCATAGCCGCCGCCGGGCTCGTGTACATAGCCACGTACATCCGCCGGTACTACGGCGGCCGGCTCGCCCTCGACGTGCAGCACGACCTGCGTACCGAGATGTACGGGACGATCACCCGGCTCGACGGGAAGCGGCAGGACGAACTGTCCACCGGCCAGGTCGTCGGGCGCGCCACCAGCGACCTCCAGCTGATCCAGGGGCTGCTGTTCATGCTCCCGATGACCATCGGGAACGTACTGCTCTTCCTCATCTCCCTGGTGATCATGGCGTGGCTCTCGCCGCTGCTCACCCTGGTCGCGATCGCCGTCGCCCCCGCCCTCTGGTTCATCGCCCGGCGCTCCCGCGCCCGGCTCTTCCCCGCCACCTGGTACGCCCAGGGGCAGGCCGCCGCCGTCGCCGGAGTGGTCGACGGGGCCGTCTCCGGGGTCCGGGTTGTCAAGGGGTTCGGACAGGAGGAGCAGGAGACCGGCAAACTGCGCGAGGTGGGGCGCAGGCTGTTCGCCGGGCGGCTGCGGACCATCCGGCTGAACTCCCGCTACACCCCCGCTCTCCAGGCCGTCCCCGCGCTCGGCCAGGTCGCGATGCTGGCGCTCGGCGGCTGGCTCGCCACCCGGGGCGAGATCACCCTCGGCACGTTCGTGGCGTTCTCCACGTACCTCGCCCAGCTCGTCGGGCCGGTCCGGATGCTCGCCATGGTCCTCACCGTCGGCCAGCAGGCCCGGGCCGGCGTCGAGCGCGTACTGGAGCTGATCGACACCGAGCCGACCATGAAGGACGGCACCAAGGACCTCCCGACGGACGCCCCCGCGAGCGTCGAGTTCGACGACGTACGGTTCGGCTACGACGCCGAGCGCCCCGTCCTCGACGGGTTCTCGCTGACCATCGAGCCCGGCGAGACCGTCGCCGTCGTCGGCGCCTCCGGCAGCGGCAAGTCCACCGTCTCGCTGCTGCTGCCCCGCTTCTACGACGTGACGCACGGCGCCGTCCTGGTCGGCGGCCACGACGTCCGCGAACTGACCCACGCATCGCTGCGCGCCGCCATCGGCCTCGTACCGGAGGACAGCTTCCTGTTCTCCGACACCGTCCGCGCCAACATCGCCTACGGATTCCCCGACGCCACCCGGGAACAGATCGAGGAGGCGGCCCGCGCCGCCCAGGCCGACCGGTTCATCGCGGAGCTGCCCGAGGGCTACGACACCAAGGTCGGCGAGCACGGGCTCACCCTCTCCGGCGGCCAGCGCCAGCGCGTCGCGCTCGCCCGCGCCATCCTCGCCGACCCCCGGCTGCTCCTCCTCGACGACGCCACCTCCGCCGTCGACGCCCGGGTCGAGCACGAGATCCACGAGGCGCTGCGCCAGGTGATGGCCGGCCGCACCACCCTGCTGATCGCCCACCGCCGCTCCACCCTCGGCCTCGCCGACCGGATCGCCGTCCTGGAGGACGGCAGGCTCGCCGACATCGGCACCCACGAGGAGCTGGAGCGCCGCTCCCCGCTCTACCGGCGGCTGCTCACCGACCCGGACGAGCTGGGCGGCACCTCGCCCGGACACCGGCCGGCCGCCGCCCCGGCCGACCCCACCCCCGAGGACGAGCGCGCGCTCCAGGAGGAACTGGACGCCGAGTTCGACGCGGAGCGCGGGATCAGCCCCCACCTGTGGGTGCGCAAGGAGGAACCGCGCAGCACCGACGCGGCCGGCATGCCCGCCACCCCCGAGCTGCTCGCCCAGGTCGAGGCGCTGCCGCCCGCCACCGACACCCCCGACATCGACGAGGCGCGGGCCGTCCGCGCCGAGGACTCCTACGGGCTGCGCAGGCTGCTGCGCGGCTTCGGGCTGCCGCTGCTGGTGAGCCTGGCGCTGGTCGCGGTCGACGCGGGCGCCGGTCTGCTGCTGCCGGTGCTGATCCGGCACGGCATCGACCAGGGCGTCTCACAGCTCGCGCTCGGCGCGGTCTGGGCGGCGTCCGCGCTGGCCCTGGTGGTCGTCCTCGTGCAGTGGGCCGCCCAGATCGGCGAGACCCGGATGACCGGCCGGACCGGTGAGCGGGTGCTGTACTCACTGCGGCTGAAGATCTTCGCGCAGCTCCAGCGGCTCGGCCTGGACTACTACGAGCGCGAGCTGACCGGCCGCATCATGACCCGGATGACGACGGACGTGGACGCGCTGTCGACGTTCCTGCAGACCGGTCTGGTCACCGCCTTCGTCTCCGTCGTCACCTTCTTCGGCATCATGGTCGCGCTGCTGGTCCTCGATGTGCAGCTGGCCCTCGTGGTCTTCGCGACGCTGCCGCTGCTGGTCGTCGGCACGTTCTTCTTCCGCCGCAGGAGCGTCAAGGCCTACGAGCTGGCCCGCGAGCGCATCAGCGTGGTCAACGCCGACCTCCAGGAGTCCGTCTCCGGGCTGCGGATCGTGCAGGCGTTCCGCCGCGAGCACGACGGGGCGCAGCGGTTCGCCGAGCGCAGCGACCACTACCGCGAGGCCCGGGTCCGGGGCCAGTGGCTGATCTCGGTCTACTTCCCGTTCGTGCAGCTGCTGTCCTCGGTGGCCGCGGCCGCCGTCCTGATCGTCGGCGCGGGCCGGGTCGACAACGGCACGCTCACCACCGGTGCGCTGGTCGCGTACCTGCTCTACATCGATCTGTTCTTCGCCCCGGTGCAGCAGCTCTCCCAGGTCTTCGACGGCTACCAGCAGGCAACCGTCTCCCTCGGCCGCATCCAGGAGCTGCTGCGCGAGCCGACCTCCACCGACGCCGCGGACGAACCGCTGGACGTGCTGTCGCTGCGCGGCGAGATCGCCTTCGAGGACGTGTCCTTCGCGTACGGCTCCGGCGACGGCGCCGAGGAGGCGCTGGCCGGGGTCGACCTGCGGATACCGGCCGGACAGACGGTCGCCTTCGTCGGCGAGACCGGCGCGGGCAAGTCCACCCTCGTCAAGCTCGTCGCCCGCTTCTACGACCCCACGGGCGGCCGGGTCACCGCGGACGGCACCGATCTGCGCCGCCTCGACCTCACCGCGTACCGGCACCGGCTGGGCGTCGTGCCGCAGGAGGCGTACCTCTTCGAGGGCACGGTCCGGGACGCCATCGCCTACGGGCGGCCCGAGGCCACCGACGCCGAGGTGGAGTCGGCGGCGCGGGCGGTCGGCGCCCACGACATGATCGCCACCCTGGACGGCGGCTATCTGCACGAGGTCGCCGAACGGGGCCGCAACCTCTCGGCCGGCCAGCGCCAGCTGATCGCACTGGCCCGCGCCGAGCTCGTCGACCCGGACGTCCTGCTGCTCGACGAGGCGACCGCCTCGCTGGACCTGGCCAGTGAGGCCCTGGTCAACCAGGCGACCGACCGGCTCACCGGCCGCCGCACCACCCTGGTCGTGGCCCACCGGCTGACCACGGCGGCCCGTGCCGACCGGGTCGTGGTGATGGATCACGGCCGGGTCGTCGAGGACGGCACGCACGACGAGCTCCTGGCCAGGGACGGGCACTACGCCGTGCTGTGGCGCACGTTCATCGGGGAGGACGAGCCCGCACAGGTATGAGCGGCGGGCCCGTCCCGCCCCGGCGGGTCTCCGGGTCAGTCGCCGATGCCGGAGATCTTTCCGGTCTGCAGGTCCGAGCGGACGGTCAGGTACGAGTACGTCGGGTGCTTGCCGGTGCTCCAGGTGAGCCGGACCGTCGACCAGGTGTGGCCGGCGGCGCTGTCGCCCGGGGTGACCCGGAAGGCGAGCGGGGTGTTCTGGGCGCGGAGCACACCGTCCGCGTGGTTGCGCTGCTCCCAGGCGCTCAGCTGTTCGCGCAGCCGGCGGGTCAGATAGAAGTTCCGCAGGTCGGTGGCGAGCCTGTCGCCGTTCCCGGCCGTGACGGCATCGATGTAGGCGCCGTAGAAGTGGGCGACCTGCTGGTGCGCGGGGGCGCCGGTCGCGTTGCGTGCCGGGGCCGGGGCGGTCTGCGGGACCGCCGCCGCTGCCGGGAGAGTGGCGACGGCGGTGAGGAGAGCGGAGGCGAGCAGCGTTCGGCCGATGAGGCGCCGGGCGCGGGGGCCCTGTGCGTTGCGGAGCTGAAGCATGACAGTTCCTGCCTTTCGTATGGCTCTGTCCTGTTGGAGTCATGCTGTGGCGGTTCGGTTGCCCGGAGTGCGGAGCGCGCCGTGCGCAACCTCCGGATGGCCTGCTGCGTCGTACGCATGTATGCGTATGCGCCGCGCAGGGGCGTAGGTGTTCGAACGGTGATGGAGTTGCTGGTGCGCAGAGGGACGCGAAAGTCCGGAAAGGTCGAAATTTCCGACGAGGGTCACGGCAGAGGTAGAGGCAGGGACGGAGACAGGGACACCGGCAGGGACACAGACAGGGGCACAGGCGGGAGTGCTCGCACCCGTCGGATGCTGGTGTGTTCGGTGGTCCTGCCGCTGGTGGCCGCCCTCGGCCTGGTGCTCGGCGGCCCCTCGGCCGGCCGCGCCGACGCCGCGTCGGTCTGCGCCGGTCGCCCCGCCAAGACGGTCTCGTTCAAGACCGGCGAGCTGCGCGTCTACAAAAGCCGTTCCTACGCCTGCGCGATCGCCGTCGCCAAGAAGTCCGGCCCGCGCCGCGCCATGTCCGTGACGCTCCAGGCGCGCGGCGGCAGCCCCGTCGTCGACCGGGGCCAGTACACCAAGCAGGCCGGCCCGGTGACGGTCCACGCGCTGAACCGGTGCGTCAGGGCCTCGGCCACCATCTCGGGGAAGTCGGGCAGCACGGGCTGGATCCTCTGCTGACCCGAGACCTCCCGTTCGGACCGTGCCCGACCCGCGGTCGTCCGTGTCGACCGGGTCTGGCGGCACGGGTGTTGCCCCGCTAGGTTCACGGCGACTGCTGTGACTCCTGGGAGGGCGTATGCGCAAGGCGTTCAGAGGGTTCCTGTCGCTCGCGGTGCTCATCGGCACGGTGGGCGTGACGGGTGCCTCGGCCGGGGCGGCCACCGCCGCGGAACCGGCCGCGATCCGGACCGGCCCCGCCGCGGACGACGGCACCGGCACGGACATCAAGGACCGCATCCTGGCCATTGCGGGGATGAGCCTCATCGAGGAGAAGCCCTACGAGGGCTACCGCTACTTCGTCCTCAACTACACCCAGCCGATCGACCACCGGCACCCGTCCAGGGGCACCTTCCAGCAGCGCATCACCGTGCTGCACAAGGACACCTCCCGTCCGACGGTCTTCTCCACCAGCGGGTACAACGTCTCCACGAGCCCCGGCCGCGCCGAGCCGACCCGGATCGTCGACGGCAACCAGGTCTCCCTGGAGTACCGCTACTTCACCCCGTCCCGGCCGGCCCCCGCCGACTGGTCCAAGCTCGACATCCGGCAGGCCGCCGACGACCAGCACCGGGTCTTCACCGCGCTGAAGCGGATCTACCCCAAGAAGTGGCTGACCACCGGCGCCTCCAAGGGCGGCATGACGGCCACCTACTACGAGCGCTTCCACCCCGGGGACATGGACGGCGTCGTCGCGTACGTCGCGCCCAACGACGTGGTGGACAAGGAGGACTCGGCCTACGACCGGTTCTTCGAGAACGTCGGCACCAAGGAGTGCCGCGACCGGGTGAACGGTGTCCAGCGCGAGGCACTGGTCCGCCGCGAGCCGCTGGAGAAGAAGTACCGGGAGTACGCCGCCGCGAAGGGCTACACCTTCGACACCACCGGCTCGCTCGACAAGGCGTACGAGGCCGTCGTCATGGACTACGTCTGGGCGTACTGGCAGTACAGCCTGCTGTCCGACTGCGACACCGTCCCGGCCGACGCCGGATCCGCCACCGACCAGGAGATCTGGGACTCCATCGACTCGATCTCCGGCTTCTCCACCTACACCGACCAGAGCCTGGAGCGGTACACCCCGTACTACTACCAGGCGGGCACCCAGCTCGGTTCGCCCGACATCCGCCAGCCGTGGGTGGGCGGTCTCAGCCGGTACGGGTACCAGCCGCCGCGCACCTTCGTGCCGCGTTCCATCCCGATGAAGTTCCAGCCGTCGGTGATGCGCGACATCGACAACTGGGTGAAGCACCACGCCGACCGGATGCTGTACGTGTACGGGGAGAACGACCCCTGGGGCGCGGAGCGCTTCCGGGTCGGCGCGGGCTCCCGTGACAGCTACGTCATGACGGAGCCCGGCGGCAACCACGGCGCCAGCGTGGCCGGGCTCGCCGAGAACGACAGCGCGAAGGCCACCGCGGCCATCCTGCGCTGGGCGGGCGTCGCCCCGGCCGCCGTGCGGGACGACCCGTCGAAGGCGAAGCCGCTCGCGAAGTTCGACGCACGGCTCGACCGGCAGGACGTGATGAACGAGCGCAGGCTGCGGCCGTAGGGCCCGGCAGCCGCCCGTGACGGGGAGGGGCCGCGCATCGCGCCTCCGGCGAATGGCACGGCCCCTCCCCGTTCCGTCAGTACCTCAGCCCGTAACCCACCGGGTGCAGCACCACGGCCGGGTCGTCCGCGCGCTGCACCGGGACCGGCAGGGTGCCCCGCGGTTCGGCACGGCCCGCGATCACCCGGGCGGCGGCACGCAGTTCGACATCGGTCCAGGAGTACGTGGCCAGGTTGGCCGCGAACCCGGTCCCGGCCAGCTGGGCGATGTCGTACGGATTGCGGATCGCCACCGTGATCACCGGGACGCCGGTCGCCGCCAGCGCGCTCACCAGGGTGCGCTGCGAGCCGGTCGCCGAGACGTTGTACGTCGCCACCACCACCGCGTCCTTGCCCTGTGCGGCGGCCACCGCCTCGGCGATCTTCGCCGCGGTGGGGGCGGTGCCGGTGGACAGCGCGGTCGCCGCGTACCCGAGTTCGCCGAACGCCGTGGCCAGGGTGGTGGTCGGCGGTCCGGTGGTGCCGGACGGGGAGGCGGGATCGGCGCCGACCACCAGCAGGTTGCGGTGCGAGCGGCGGGAGAGCGGCAGCAGCGCGCCGTCGTTGGCGAGCAGCGTGGTGGTGCGCTCGGCGATCCGGTCGGCGGTGGCGAGGTGCGAGCGGGTGCCGACGGTGCGGTCCACCCCCGAGCGGCTGACGAACGGGTCGTCGAACAGCCCGAGCTTCGCCTTCAGCCGCAGAATGCGCAGGATCGATTCATCAATCCGGGCCTCGCTGATCTCACCGCTCTTCACGGCCTCCAGCACGGCGTTCCAGGAGACGTCCAGGTCCGGCGGGTTCAGCAGCTGGTCGACACCTGCCTGGAGGGCGAGCACCGGCACGCGCTCGTCGCCGTACTTCGTCCGCACCCCCTCCATGCCGAGCGAGTCGGTCACCACGACACCGTCGTAGCCCAGCTCCTCGCGCAGGATGCCGGTGAGGATCGGGCGGGACAGCGTCGCCGGATCCTCGGCCGGGTCCAGGGCCGGGACCACGATGTGCGCGGTCATGATCGAGTCGATGCCTGCGGCGATCGCGGCCCGGAACGGCGGCTCGTCCAGCTCCGCCCACTGCTCCCGGGTGTGGGTGATGACGGGCAGTCCGGTGTGGCTGTCGGTGCTGGTGTCGCCGTGGCCCGGGAAGTGCTTGGCCGTCGAGGCGATCCCGCTGCTCTGGTACCCCTTCACCTGCGCGGCGACCATGGCGGCCACGGACTGCGGGTCGGAGCCGAAGGAGCGTACGCCGATCACCGGGTTGGCCGGGTTGACGTTGACGTCCGCGTCCGGGGCGTAGTTCTGGTTGATGCCGATCGCGGCCAGTTCGGCGCCCGCGATCTGCCCGGCCCGGCGGGCGTCGGAGCGCGAACCGCCCGCGCCCAGCGCCATCGCGCCCGGCATCAGGGTGGCCGGCTCGCCGACCCGGCAGACGATGCCGTGCTCCTGGTCGGTGGAGACGAGGAGCGGCAGGGGAGTGGGGCCGGCCAGGCCGGCGCGCTGGATGCCGTTGGAGAGTTCGGCGATCTGGTGCGGGTCGCGGGTGTTGTGCGCCCAGGTGAAGTAGATGATCCCGCCGACGTGGTACTTGGCGATCATCTCGGCGGCACTGCGGACCCCGATCTCGGCCAGGTTGGCGTCGATGTCGGCCTGGTCGGGGTCGGTGGCGGAGTGCCCGTACACCCGCATCACGAAGAGCTGCCCGACCTTCTCCTCCAGGGACATCCCGGAGATGATCCGCTTGAGGCGCCTGGTCGTGGCGGCTGACTGGTGCTGTCCGCTGCTCGCGGACCGCTGGGCGGCGAGGGCGCAGGGGGCGAGGCCCGCGCCCGTGACGGCGGCGACTGCCGTCGCGGCGGTGGCGGTGAGGAGGGTGCGTCTGGAGGTGCGGTGGTGCACGTGAGCTCCTTCGGCCGTACTCGGGGACGAGAGGTGGTGAGAACTGGTGAAAGAAACTTCCAAGGAGCACGGATATCCAGAAAATAACTTCCGGTCAAGGGTCCGGACCGATTTGAGCCCGTGCGGCGTGGCAGCGGACACCCTCCCCGCCCGGCGAGCGGGGGCCGTGCTCAGCTCAGCCCCACCGCTGCCCCGTGGGCCCGCAACGCGGACACCGCCGCCGTGATCGCCGGCCGCCGGGCCGCCTCGGTGCGCCACAGCGCGTACAGCCGACGCACCGGTACGGGATCCAGCCGCACGGTCACCACTCCCGGCGGCAGCGCCCCCCGCCCCAGGCGCGGGATCATCGCGACCCCGAGGCCGGCCGCGAGCAGGGCCAGCTGGGTGTGGTTCTCCTCCGCCTGGTGCCGGATGTCCGGCTCGTAACCCGCCGCCCGCAGCGTCCGCACGAGCCAGTCGTGGCAGACCGTCCCCGGCGGCTGGCAGATCCACCGCTCCTTCGCCAGTTCCTCGCGCCGCACCGCGTCCCGCCCGGCGAGACGGTGCCCCTCGGGCACCAGCAGATCGCAGCGGTCGTCCCCGATCACCGCCTGCGCCACGCCCTCCGGGGCGGGCAGCGGGGCGATGTCCCAGTCGTGCGCCACCGCCAGATCGATCACCCCCTTGGCCACCAGGTCGACCGAGAGATGCGGATCGACCTCGGTCATCCGGACCTCCAGCGCCGGGTGCTCCCGGTCCAGCCCCGCCAGCACCCCGGGCAGCAGCCCGCGCGCCGCGGACGCGAACGCGCCGATCGACAGCCGCCCGGTCGGCAGCCCTCTGCGCTCCTCCAGCGTGGTCTCCGCGCGCTCCACGATCGCCAGCAGCTGCTGGGCCGTCGCGGCCAGATGGAGCGCCTCCTCGGTCAGCGCGACCCCGCGCCCGCGCCGTTCGAGCAGCGTCGTACGGGTCTCCCGCTCCAGCTTGGTGATCTGCTGCGAGACCGCCGACGGGGTGTAGCCGAGCGCGGCGGCGGCGCCCGCGACGGAGCCGTGGACGGAGACGGCGTGCAGGGCGCGCAGCCGGGCCAGATCGAGCACCGGACCTCCCGTTCCCCTCAGGGGTGCGTCATGGGTGATTCATTAGCGATACTCAATTCCACCATGAAGAAGTCCGCGCTGGTGCTACATGGTCGGTGCGGGTGATCCTCGGTGGATGCGTCCCCTCCACATCGCCCTGGCCGCCCTGGTGGCAGCCGTCTGGGGTGTCAATTTCGTCGTCATCGAGATCGGCCTCGGACACTTCCCGCCGCTGCTCTTCTCGGCCCTGCGCTTCCTGGTCGCCGCGCTGCCCGCGGTCTTCTTCGTCGGCCGGCCCAAGGTCGCCTGGAAGTGGATCGTGGGCGTCGGGCTGGTCCTGGGGGTGGCGAAGTTCGGCCTGCTCTTCATCGGCATGGACCGGGGGATGCCCGCCGGTCTCTCCTCCCTCGTGCTCCAGGTCCAGGCGGTCTTCACCGCCCTGTTCGCCGCCCTCGCGCTCGGTGAACGGCCCGGCAGGACACGGGTGCTGGGGATGGCGGTGGCGCTCGCGGGCATCGGGGTCGCCGCGGTCGACGAAGGGGCGGGCGGGCCCGTGCTCGCCTTCGTCCTGGTGATCGCGGCGGCGGCCTGCTGGGGCGTGTCCAACGTGCTGACCCGCAAGGCCGCCCCGCCCGACTCGCTCAACTTCATGGTCTGGGTCTCGACCGTGCCCGTACTTCCGCTGCTCGGCCTCTCGCTCCTCTTCGAGGGCTGGGACCGCGACACCCGGGCACTGGCCGGGCTCGACTGGAGCGGCGCCGGGATCATCGTCTACGTCGCCTGGATCACCACCGTCTTCGGCTTCGGTGCCTGGGGCTTCCTGCTGCGCCACCACCCGGCCTCCTCGGTGGCCCCCTTCACCCTGCTCGTCCCGGTCTTCGGGATGTCCTCGGCCGCCCTGCTGCTGGACGAGTCGGTGAGCCCACTGCGGTGGTGCGCTGCGGCGCTGCTGGTCGGGGGAGTGGCGCTCACATCGCTGGCGGGTGCGCGGCGGCCACGCGCCGCGGCACCGCAATCCCCGCAGCCCGGGCCGGAGGTGGCACGGACCGGCTGAACCCGGTCCTGAGGTGGCGTGGACCGGCTGAACCCGGTCCTGAGGTGGCGCGGGCCGCCCGAACCCGTTCCTGAGATGGCGCGGGCCGCCCGAACCCGTTCCTGAGATGGCGCGGCCCGCCCGAACCGCGCGGGCCGCGCCACCTCCGGGCAGGGGGCGCCGCCTACCGTCCGCGTGCCCCCAGCCGCAGCAGGTGATCCCGCCCGGCGGCCAGCAGCCCCGGCAGTTCCGGTGCGTCCGGGTGCCAGCGCTTCTCGTACTCCCAGCAGACCCAGCTGTCCGGGTCCAGCGTGTCCAGGCAGGCCCCCAGCGGCAGCACCCCGGCGCCCAGGGCCAATGGCGCGGAGTCCTCGGCCGACGCGATGTCCTTCACCTGTACGTAGCCCAGGTGCGGGGCCAGCACCGCATGGCTGGCGGCCGGGTCCTCGCCCGCCAGCCAGGTGTGCATGATGTCCCAGAGCGCGCCGATCTGCCGGTGCCCGACCGTCCCGACGACCCGGGCCACATCGGCACCGGCCCGGTGCGAGTCGTGGGTCTCCAGCAGGATGCGCACGCCCCGGTCGGCGGCGTGCGGGGCGGCGGCGGCCAGTCGGCGGGCGGCGGTCGCGTCGGCCGTGGCGGGGTCCTGGCCGCCGCCGCCCGGGAAGACCCGGACGTTCTGCGCGCCCAGGTCGTGCGCCAGGTCCACCAGCCCGGCCAGCTCGTCCAGCACCGGCGCGTCGTCGCCCTCGGCGGCGGCCCGGACGTAGCCGGCGACGGTCAGGATCTCGACGCCGCCCGCCTTGAACTCCTGGACGACCGCGGCCCGTTCGGGCGCGGAGAGGCCCGGGTGCACCGGCTCCTCGGGATGGGCGCGCAGCTCCACCCCCTGGTAGCCGTGCCCGGCGGCGAGCCGGACGACATCGGCGACCGGCATCCCCGGGACTCCGAGGGTCGAGAAAGCGAGCTTCACGTGCGTGGTCCTTCCGTCGTCGTCCGGCCGCCCTTCCGGCCCGGCCTCAGCAGGGCTCCCGGAGCGGCTGCCCCAGACTATCCAGCAGCCTCGGCGCGCCCGCCCGCCGCCGGGGCCGGCCGGCCGCCCGGTCCGCGGTGCGCCGGCGCCGGGCGGGGCATACGCCGCCCGCCGCGACGCCGCGCCGGTCTGCCGGGCGAACGCGGCGAGCAGATCCGGTTCCCCGGCCCGCCGTCCCGCGACCGGCCGGGAACCGGCGGCCGTCAGGAACTTCTCGCCCCGGCCCGAGACCGCCCGGAAGCCCGGTTCGTCGGCCTCCTCGGCGGGCGGGAGGGCCGAACCCGCCGGTCCGGCGCCGAAGACCGCGCGGGGCCGACGGGGCGGAGGCCGGACGGGGGTGCCCACCCCCCGGTCAGTCGCGTTCGGCCGCGCATTCGGCGGAGAACTCGCACAGTGCCGCACGGTCCGCACGCCCCGTCTTGCTCAGCAGACTCGCCATGTGCTTCTCCACCGTGCGCGGCGATATGGACAGCCGCCGGGCGATCTGCTGATTGCCCGGCCGCTCCGTCAGCAGCACGAAGACCTCGTACTCACGCGGTGTCACCCCGCTCGTCCGCAGCTGGGCCGGGATGCGGTCCCAGCCGCCCCGGTGCTGCCCGACACTGGCGCCCGCCTGCCGCAGCGCCGCCCGGCACGCGGCGGCGACCGGCTGGATGCCCGCCCCGTAGAAGTACTCCTCCGACGCCCGCAGCCAGCTCACCGGCTCGCCCCACTGCTCGGCGAGCGCCGCGCCGGCGACCAGCCGCAGCCCCAGATGGCGGGCGAGCGGGAAGGCGGCGGCGTCGGCGACGGCCGCCCCGACCGACCGGGCGGCCCGGTCCGCATCGCCCGCGCGGCCGTGCAGCACGGCATCGGCCAGTCGCAGGAACAACTGGTTCCACGCCAGGTCCGCGCCGGGGCTCTGCAGGACCGCGTCGAGCTCCGCCCGGCCGTCCCGGCCGTCGAGTATCCGCAGCAGCGGACGCAGACCGTAGCGCCCGCTCAGGTAGAAGAAGCTGGGGTGCTCGCGCTCCCAGACCAGCGAGGTGTCCAGGTCGGCCAGCGCGCCCTCGCGGTCCTCCTCCAGCAGCGCCGCGAAGGCCCGGCAGAGCCCCAGTTGCAGCGGGACGAGTAAGGACTCCTCGCCGCCCGCCCGGCGGAACCGGACCATGGCCCGGTCCAGGTCCCGTCTTCGGCCCCGGTGCGCGGCGAGCGTCGCCGAGGCCAGCAGCAGATAGCGGTGCGCCCCCAGATTGCGGACCCGCGCGCTGGCGGCCAGCGACCGCTCGATGATCTCGTGCGCCCCGTCCCACTCGCTGCGCATCACCGCGTTCATGGCCAGCAGCCCGTCCACGGTCTGCGTCGGCACCAGCGCGCCCAGCGACTGGGCGGCGGTCCGCGCCGTCTCCAGCCCGGCCGGGTCACCGGTGCGCATGAACGTGTTGGCGCCGAGCCGGACCAGCGCCTCCACCCGCCACACCGGCAGGGCGTGCTGCTCGGAGACCGCGAGCATCCGTTCCAGGCACGCGTCGGCCTCGTCGAAGCCACGCTCCCGGGAGAGCAGCGCCAGTAACTGCCAGGCCTGGCAGGCGACCACGGGGAGATTGCGTTCCTCCGCCACGGCGGCGGCCCGGCGCGCGGCGTCCTGCGCGGACTCCTGCCGCCCGTGGCCCTCCTGGCCGGGCAGCAGCGCCAGATGACCGTGCACCACGTCGAGCGCCGCTTCCTGCTCGGGTCGGACGGCCGTACCGAGCACGTTCCGCGCGGTCCGGATCTGCCCGGCCGCCTCGTCCACGCGCTCCGCCATCACGGCCGCCCAGGCGATCCGGATATGGGTCTCCCCGCGCTCCTCGGAGGCGTCCGAGCGCGACGGGACCGGGGGGAGCTCCGCGGTCAGCGCCAGCGCCGTGTCCAGCTCACCGGCCTCGGCGTGGGAGACGGCGAGCGACTCCGTGATGCCCCGCAGATCGCGCTCGTGGGCGAGCGAGCGGGCCCGTTCCAGCAGGATGACCGCCGAACCGGACGCGCCCGCGGCCAGCATCCGGCGGCCGACGTCGGCGAACTGGCGGGCCGCGCCGTGCCGGTCGCCCCCGGCCAGTTGCAGCGTTGCCATCAACTGCCGCTGCTCATCGCCCAGTTGGTGTTCGGCGGCGGCCAGGGAGAGCGCCGCGCGGCGGGCCGTCGCGGCCCGCTCCGCCGGTGCCAGCGAGGCCACCAGCGCCTCGGCGGTCAGCGCGTGCCGGAAGGTGTAGCGGTCGGGGTCCGCCCCGTCGGGGGCGATGATGTTCGCCTCCACGGCGGAGCGCAGATGACTGAAGAGCGTACGGTCGTCGAACCCGGTGACCGTCTGGAGCACGGTGACCGAGAACCGGTTGCCCAGCGTGGCCGCGCACAGGAGCAGTTCACGCACCGGCTCGTCGAACCGGTCGAGCCGCCGCGACCAGCTGCGCACCACCCCGGTCGGCACCGACGCGTCCGGGTTGACGTGCTCCTCCCAGCGGCCGCCGGCCCGGCGCAGCTGGCCGGAGTCGAGCAGATCGGCGAGCAGTACCTCGACCAGGTACGGATTGCCGCCCGCCCGGCCGACCAGCCGTTCGTGGGTGGCCTGCGGCACCTCGTCCGGGGCGGCGGCCTCCAGGCAGGAGGCGGTCATCTCCCGCACGTCCGCGTCCCCGAGCGGCGCCAGTTCGCGCACCGTGGCGACCTGCCGCCGTTCCGCCGAGCGCACCAGGTCGAGTGCGACACCGGGCTCCGGGCGCAACGTTCCCAGCAGCAGCACCGGCAGGTCCGCCACGTTGTCGATGACGTACTCCACCACCGCGATCGTCTCGGTGTCGGAGTCGTGCAGGTCCTCCAGCAGGATCACGCAGCCGTGCTCCTGGCCGAGCACCGAAAGCAGCCGCAGCAGCGCCTCGGCCAGCTCGACCACGGTCTCCGGATAGCCGGGGGAGGAACCCCGGCGCCACTCCGGCACCAGCCGGGCCAGCGCCGGACGGTACGGGTCCAGCTCCGGGTCGGTGGGCGTACCGGCCGCCCGGAACCGCGAGGACAGCGCCTCGATCAGCGGGCGGAACGGCACCACGAGCCCGGTCGAGGTGGCCCTGCCGCGAAGCACCGGCATGCCCCGCTCGTACGCCCGGTAGGCGCACTCACCGGCCAGCCGGGATTTACCGATGCCCGCGTCGCCGACGAAGAAGACCGCACGCCCCGAACACCGCGACGCGGCGTCCAGGGCATCGCTCAGCAGACCGGTCTCAGCGACACGCCCGACAATCACTGACGAAGTGGCACGCATGGACGCAGGCTACTTGAGGCACTACCCAGCAGTCAGTGCAGCAAATCCCTTGATCCGGAAAGGAATTGACTCAGGACCAGGTCATCGTGGTCCACGGCAGGTCTCCGGTGCAGTCGCCGCCGATGCTGTCGGCGGCGCCGAGGATTCTGCTGCGCAGCCCCAGCCTGCCGCTCGCACCCAGGGAGATCCTGCCGACGGGGTGCTCGTCCGCGAACCGAGTGAACTCCGCGAACTCGTCGAACTCGGCGGCGTGGAAGGCGGTGGCCTCGGCGGCGTGGAAGGCGGTGGCCTCGGTGGTCTGCATGGTCTGCCTCTTCTCGTGGGAGGTTGTCATTGCGTGAGTCGAGCGACGAGCTGTGTACGTATGCGGTGGTACCTGAGAGGTGAGGAAGTGCGGTCTTCGGTACGGGAGTTGCATGCAGGAGACGAAGGTGCGGGGAGGGGGCGGGTCCGGTGCGGAGCGGGCGGTGCGGTGTGAGCCGAGCGTGGACGCCGGCTCGGGGCGCGTTCGCCCGCCTTCGCCACGGCCCCGGCCCCGTCCGCCCCGTCCCGTGACCGCTCAGCCGGGCGCCGCCGACACGGTGGGCCCGGCGAGCAGCAGCATCGACGGCACCCGGTCGGGGAATCCGGCCCGCAGCAGCCCGTGCCCGATCCCCGCGAGACCGGTCAGCAGCCCCGGATGCGACACCTGGCCGGGCGTTCCGCAGCGCGGCTTCGCCCGGTCGGCAGCCGCGAGCAGCGCCCCGGCCCGCTCCACCCAGCGGGTGCGGACACCTGGCGGCTCGCCCCGGCGCAGCAGTTCGAGGACGCCGAGCTCGCCGTGGCACAGGCTGTCGTCCGGCGGCGGTTCGGCCTGTGCGATGTCCGCCGCCGCCTCGTGCGCCCAGGCGGACAGCAGCGGGTCGGCCCGCGCCGCCGGGCTGTCCAGCACGGCCAGTGCCACGCCCGTCCTGCCCCGGCACCAGGAGATGTCGCGGTCCACGGAGCCGGTCGCGGCCCGCAGCGCGGCGAGCCCCGAGGCGCGGTACGGCTCGCCGCCACCCGCCTCGGCGAAGCGCAGCAGCGCCCAGCCGATCCCGGCGGATCCGTCGGCGAACCCCGATGTGTCCGGCAGCGGTGCCTCGCGCAGCAGCCCGGCGCAGCGTTCCGCCGTACGCCACACATCGGCCCGCCCGGTGACCCGGTACCCGGCGAGCAGACCGGCCAGTCCGCCGGCCGTACCCCCGCGCACCCCGTACTCGCTCTCGCCGACGGCCGCCGCACCGGTCAACCGCAGGGCGGGCAGCACCAGTCCACCGAGGCGCGGGTCGTCCAGCGCGTCCGCGACCTGGGTCAGCGCGTACGCGATCCCGCCGATCCCGGCGAACGCACCCGAGCCCACCGGGCCCAGGTCGTCCGGGCGCGAGTGCAGCGAGTCCAGCAGCCCGGCGAGGGGTACCAGCGCGTCGCGGGCGGCCGCGGCGTACCGGTCCGCCCCGGTGAGCGAGGCGAGCTGGGCGAGGAAGCACGCCGTACCGGTGTAGCCGCCCGCCAGATCGGCGGCCATCGGGCCCAGCCGCCAGTAGCGTTCGTCGAGCAGCTCCAGGCCGATCCAGTTGAGCCGGGTGGGCCCGGAGTAGGCCTGGGACACCAGCGCGTCGCCGACCGACCGGGCCGCCGCGAGCAGCTGGTCCGGATCCGGCGCGGTCGCGGCCGTACGGACCCGGCGCGGGCCCGGCCGGGGTTGGTGGGCGGGCCCGCGCGAGGTGGTCGCCATCGCGGCGCGGATGATCCGTTCCTGGTCCTTGCGGTCCACCGCGCCCATGGCCGCCAGCTTCGCGCGGACCAGGGACAGCCCGGTCCGGGCGAGCGTGCCGGGCAGCATCCGGCCGGTCCCGCTCCATAGGTCGGTGCGTTCGGGCAGGGCGGTGAACAGCGGCACGTCGCCCGACCAGAGCTGGGCGATCTCCTCGTCCAGCAGGCCGGGCAGCGAGGCGGATCCCAGGGTGTCGGTGTCCAGCAGCGCGAGCACCTCGTGCCGTTCGGCGGCGTCCTTCATCAGGTCCGGGTGCGTGGACTCGTCCAGGAGCGAGGCGTAGATCCAGGTGGGCCGCACCACGACCCGTACCTCGGCGCGTGCGAACCGGTCCAACAGGCTGCCGGGACGCAGGAGTTCGGTGCGGGCTTCCTTGATCGCGGTGTAGCCGGCGCGGAATCCGGCGCACAGTGCCCGGGTGAAGGCGGACGGGTCGGCGGGCGTTCCGGTCAGCCGGGGCCGGTTCGCCGAACCGCCGAACCGGGCCGCCCGGCGCACCAGCCGCATCCGGTCGGTCCCCGCGTCCGCCCAGTCCACGCCGCGCACCGGGGAGTCGGCCGCCTGCCCACCGCCGATCCCGGACATGTCGAGTGCCGACTCGTCCCCGACGAGCAGCTGCGGCAGCAGTCCCACCCGGTGCACCGAGTCGTGCAGGGCACGGGCCGCCGGATCGTCCGAACCCGCGGTGGGCAGCGGCGGGTGGAACAGCGTCTCCACGTCGACGAGTACCGGGTACTCCCCGTCCGCGATCAGGTTCTCGTGGTGCAGGTCGGTGCCGTCCAGCGCGTGCAGCAGGGCCAGCAGCGCGCCCTGGCGCCGGTAGAAGGTCTCGACCTGGCGGCCCGAGCGGCAGGGCCGTTCCGCGACGAACTCCACCCAGCCGTACGGCCCCCGGTCCAGCAGGGCGAGCGTACGGAGTCCTGGAGTGCCGGGCAGCGCGTTGAACCACTGGACCAGTTCGTTGAAGTGCTGGTGCGCGGCGAGCGGGCGCGGTTTGTAGACCAGCCGGGTGCCGTCCTCGAACCGGAGCAGCATCACGGTCCGCCCGCCCCGGTGTCCGTCCCCGGCACCGGGCTCGACCCCCACCAGCAGACCGCCTCGGGCCTGTTCGTCCCGGGCTTCGTCGCCTCGGACTTCGTCGTCCCCGGCCTCTTCGCCCCGTGCCTCTTCGCCCCGGGCTTCGTCGTCTGCGGCCTCTTCGTCCCAGGACTTGTGGAGGCCGGGCAGTACCGGTCGGTCCGCGGCGAACCGGACCAGCATCTCGGCCAGCGCGGCGGCGGCGTCGAGCGCGGTACGTGCCAGGATCCGGGCCAGTACGGGGTACGTGGTGCAGAGCGCGGCCAGTCCGGACCGGGCGCCGGTCAGCCGCAGGAAGTCGGTGAACCGGCTCTCTGGACCGTCTCCGGCCAGCCGCCCGTCCCGTCGCGCGGTGTGCAGCTCCAGGACCAGGGTCCGGGCGGCGAGCCGTGCGAGCCGCCGGGACAGATGCCGCTCGAAGTCGTCCTGCACGGCATCCAGATCGACGTACCGGCTCAGCCGGCCCGGCAGACCGTCCCGCATCCGCCGCGCCGCGCAGCCGGTGAACGGGGCGAGAACCCGCTCGAATCCACGCAGCCCCGGCAGGTCCTCCCGGTCGTCGATCGCCGCCCGCTCGGGCGCTTCGGCAATCGCGTCCTGGACGAACACCGCCCAGTCCGGGGCGTGTTCGGCAAGCGCGTCACCGGTCGGCGCATCACCGGTCGGCGCAGCACCGCGCAACGCATCGCCGCGCATCGCCCCACCGGCCGGTGCCTCGCCGGTCAGCGCCGGACGCCACCACGGACCAGCGGCACGGGAAGCCGCGTCCGCCGTCGGCCGGCCGGTCTCCAGCAGGCCGACCGCATCGGCGGAGGAACCCGCTGCCGCAGCCGGGCGTGACGCGGAAGAGACGCCCAGCCGTCCGCCGCCACCCGCATGGATCTCCGCCATCGCACCTCCTCGGTCCGGCGCCGGCACCACCGGTCCGCCACGCCCCATACTTCCGGCGATGCCTCCGGCGGACATGGGGGCAACGCCCCCATCTTTCTGCCCACGATCCCGAACAGGAACCGGAACGGGCCCCGGCTCGCCCCCGCCGGGTGGGCGGCAGGGGCCTGGCGAACCCCGTCCGGAGGGCGGTACGGGCCCGGTGAACTCCCTGCCGGGCAGGCCGAACGGGCCCCGGCGCACCCGCGTCCGGAGGGCGGAACGGACTCGGCGCATCCCCGCCGGGCGGGCGGTACGGGTTCGGCACGCCCCTGTCCGGGGTGCGGAACGGACTCGGCGCATCCCCGCCACGGGCGGTACGGGTTCGGCCCACCCCCCTCCGGAGGGGGGAACGGGCCCTGGCGCACCCTCGCCGGGCGGGCAGAACGGGCCCGGCGTACCCCCGCCCGGGCCCGGCGCACGGGCTGCTGATCAGGTCCGGGGCGGTGCCGTCGACCCCCGCACCATCAGCTCCGCCGCGATCGTCGCGATGCCCCCGGGCGGCGGGCTCTCCTTGCCCATCGCGAGCCGGCCCGCGCGGGCGCCCGCCTCGAAGAGCGGCAGCCGTACGGTCGTCAGCGCCGGGACCGCGTCCACCGAGAACGGCAGGTCGTCGAAGCCTGCCACCGAGATGTCCTCGGGGATGCGCAGCCCCCGGTCCCGGACGGCCGCGCACGCGCCCAGCGCCACCGTGTCGTTGGCCGCGACGATCGCCGTCACCTCCGGTTCGCGGCGCAGGAGTTCGAGGGTGGCGTCGTACCCGGAGCGACGGTCGTAGGGGCCGTGGACGGTGAGACGCTCCTCGTCGTACCCGTCGGCGGGACGCCCCGCCGCACCCGTGCCCCCGCTGGAGCGGACCACGACC